>NZ_JBLWEM020000032.1:0-39935 GCF_048287365.2 Candidatus Electronema sp. JC
CTCACGCTTGATTTGCTGACTCCGAAACGCAGAGCCGTCTCTTCAAAGCTCAGGCTGTCCTGGTCTTTGATCTCCAAAACCTTCCGACGAAAATCTATTGAGTATGCCATACGCACAGTGTAGTCATTTTATACTGCTTTGACTATATGCACATTGCCCAGATTGCCGTACTGGCTCGCCGTTGCTTCCTTCAGTCCCAATACCTCGCTGATCTCAAGGCTCTTCCTGTACATCTCCTCCGACTTGTCCAGTTCGCCGCGTGTATACGCCACACTGCCCAGATTGCCGTAGTGGTTCGCCATGCCTTCCTTGCGGCCCAAGGCTTTGTTAAGCGCAAGGCTCTTCGTGTGCATCTCCTCCGCCTTGTCCAGCTCGCCGCGTGTCCTGTACACAATGCCCAGATTGCCGTAGGCCCATGTCTGCTTTTCTTTATCCTGATGCGCTTCACCTAAGGCCAGCACCTTGCGGTAGGCAGCTTCCGCCTGCGCCAGCTCCCCTGTGCGAAAAAGCAGATGGCCAAGCATGTTCCAGCCGTCCGCATCGTCCGGGTCAAGCTGCACCGCCTTCTGGTAGGCAGCCAGTGCCGCCTTGGTGTCGTTCATAAAGGCCAATGCGCCCAAGTGGCGGGCTGCTGCCGCCGCTTCCTTGTTCGCCTGCCTGCCTTCTGCCTCCTTGCTTCGCAGCACTTCAGCAAAGATGGCCTGCGCCTTGGCAGTGTGGCCCTGCTCCAATTCCTGCAAGGCATCGTTGATGCTTGCAGTGGACGCGGCAGTCTTGGACAAGGCGGTGATGGCTTCAGTCAGCGCCTTGATCTGCTCATCCTTGGATTGCAGCTGCCCTTGCAGCGGAGCAAGCAGCTTCTCAGCCAGCTTGCTCGCATTCACCGCCACCACCTTCTCTTTCTCCATCCAGCTGTTCCATGCAGACAGACCAACGCCAGCCAGCAGCAGCGTCAAGGCCAGCCAGAAGCCGTAGCGGAGAAAGAGCCGGATGATCAGGCCGCTGTCTTTCTGGTTCACCTGCCGCAGCAGCCCTGACTTCATCAGCTGCGAGTGGATGCCGAAAGCCAGCATCAGCACAAAGCCCACCAGTACCAGCGGGTGAGTGAGATACGGGGCAATGGCGCCAAAGCCTGCGATGTCCATCGTTACGCTCTTGGTTGATGGCAGGGAAGAAAGCACTGCGGCAAGCAGCGCGTGGAAGTGCGGATATTCACAACCCGGCCTGCGGGTCAGCTTCCAGCAGCTCGCGGGTTATCTCCTGATAGGCTGCGAGCAGGCCGGGCCGCTGCGTCTCCGGCACCCTGTGGCTGTCCAAGCAGCGGCGGAAGACCTGCTCGTGGCTCAGTTCAGCCAGCGTCTCGCTGTCCTCCGGGCTGAGGCTCTGCGCGTTCAGACGCGGGTTGCAGAGGCGGAGGATCTCCAGACGGCTGCCGTGCGCAGCTGCTTCCGCCCGCTCGCGCAGGTCGCTGATGATCTCCTCGCCCTGATACACGATCTCCAGCCAGACGCTGTGCTGCTCCGCCCGCAAACGGGCCAGCTCGGCGGCGATCTCCGGCCATGCGCCGCGCAGGCTGCGCAGCTCCTGAAAGACCGGCACCGGCAGCAGGCGCACCTGCGGCCCGCTGTCCGGCGTGAAGTCAACCACGCAGACGCTCTTCTGCCTGCCTGCATCGGCGAAGCTCATGGCCAGCGGCGAGCCGCTGTAGCGGCGGGTCTCGCTGCCGCCGACCTTCTGCGGCGCATGAAGATGGCCAAGGGCGACGTAGTCGAGCGCAGGCGGGAATGCGTCGGCCTCGACACAGGCCAAGGAGCCGACGTAGAGGCTGCGGCTGCCGTCGCCGTCAACCACGCTGCCGCCAGCCGCGAAGAGGTGGCCCATGCCAATGATGGGCACTGGACGCGGCAGGCTCTGCCGCAAGGCGGCGGCAGCGGCGCAGACTTCGGCGTAGTGCCGACGGATGCCTTCAGCCAGGTCGCGCTCGCGTTCCTCATCGCTCTGGCCCGGCGCGGCGCAGCGCAGGTCGCGGTCGCGGAGATAGGGCACTGCGCAGACGACCGCTTCCGGCTGGCCGTCCGCGTCGCGCAGCAGCAGGGCTTCGTCTGACGGCAAGGCGGCTTTCGCACCGATGACGTGGATGTCGAAGCGGCGCAGCAAGTCCTTGGGCGCGCTGAGGAAGGAGGGTGAGTCGTGGTTGCCTGCGGTGATGACCAAATGCCGGCAGGGCGAGGCGGCCATCCGGCAGAGGAAGTCGTAGTAGAGCTGCTGAGTTTTCGCGCCCGGCGTGGCGGTGTCAAAGATGTCGCCCGCAGCCAGCAGGATGTCGATCCGCTCGGCGCAGGCGGCCTCGTGCAGCCAGCTCAGGAAGGCGGCAAACTCCTCGTGCCGCTGCCGCCCATGCAGCATTCGGCCAAGGTGCCAGTCAGAGGTGTGGAGGACGCGAAGGGGAGAGGGCATCAGGACGGATGAGGCTTTGGAAATAATTGAAAAAGCAGCTCTGCTGTCTGCCTACAGCGGCAAAATATGCACCTCTTCCCGCGTCGGGTGCATCCCGCGCAGGAAGAGGCCGCTGCGGCCGTCAATCGAGACCGGGTCGCCAAAGCTGATGCGGAAGCCGTTGATCATCGCGTGCGCACTGGCCTCAAAGACCTGCAAATCACGGCAGCCGACCACGCAGGTCTTCTCCAAGCGGGTTGCCACCACTGAAGCGTGCGAGGTCTGGCCGCCGCGAGCAGTAAGCAGGCCGTCGGACATGGAGATTTCCCGGATATCCTCTGGCACAGTGTCCTGACGGATGAGGATCAGCGGCACATTCGGCTGCTCGCTGCGGAGCTGGCGGATGTTCTCGTCGGTGAAGACCGCCAGCCCGGAGAGCGCGGAGCCGCTCACGCCGATGCCCTTGCCGAGCAGCGCGGCCTGCTGCGCTTCAGTCTCCTCAAAGACCCGGAAGTGCTCCTTCTTCTTGATGGTGATCATGTCGCGGGTCTGGAGGATGTACAAGGCCTCCGGCTCCGGCCCTTCAAAGGTGAACTCAATCTCCTGCGGGTTCCATTCTTTCGTATAGACCAGATCGCGGGCAATGCTGAGAAGCCGCTCATAGATCTTGGGGAAACGCCGCTCCAAAGTCTGCTCGGCAGAGCGTCCGTCCAATTCCGCCTGCTCGACAGAGATCGGGTAGCTGGTGACTAAGCCGGAAACTATGTCCTCGCCTTGGTCGCTGGAGGCGTAATCGCCCCAAAGCGCGACCCGCCGCACCTTGCGGTACGGGTGCGCGGTGAAGAGCACGCCGCTGCCCGCCTGCTGGCTGCGGTTGCCATAGACCATCGCCTGCACGGTCACTGCTGTGCCCCAGTCGTCAGAGACATCCATCAGGTGGCGGTACTGACGGGCCTTGTGGGTGTTCCACGACTCCAGCACCATCTCCACTGCGCCGATAAGCTGGAGCCACGGGTCTTCCGGCGCGTTGCATCCATGCCGCCGCAGGGCGTTGCGGTACTCCAAGGCTAGCTCGCGCATCTGCTCCGGCGAGAACTCGCGCTTCAGGCGGACATTGTAGCGTTTTTTGTGCGCGTTCATCATGCTGCCGAATTCCTCGCGGCCCATGCCGGTGCCCATCGCCCACGATTGCAGGAAGCGGCGGTAGTTGTCCCAGAGAAAATACTTCTGCTCCGGGTGATGGGCCACCAGCTCTTCCAGCAGGTCCTCGTTCAGGCCGACGTTGTGAATGGTGCTCATCATGCCAGGCATCGAAATCGCCGAGCCGGAGCGCACCGAGAGCAGGAGCGGCGTGTCCGGCGAGCCGAAGCTGCGGCCTGTCTGCTCCTCAATCCCGGTGATCGCCGCCCGCAGCCGCTGCATGAACTCCTCTTTTGCCTTGGTGAAACGCTGCACTGCCGGCCAGCAGCGGAAGATCTCAGTGGTGATGATGAAGGCGGGCGGCACTGGCTTGCCATCATTCGCCAGCAGCATCAGATTGAAGCCCTTGTTGCCGAGATGAATGAGGTTGTGGGTGCGCAGGTTCTCGTTGTGGAGCGAGGAGATAGTGGTCTCCGGGTTGTAAGTCATGAGCAGGTCAATGGTCTGCTCATCAAGAATGTCGCGCTGGGCTTCCAAGGTCTGGATGATCCGGGTGATGAAGTTGTCCAAATGCTGGAGACCGAAGGTGGTGGCGATCAGATCACGGAAGAAGGACTCGGAGAGACGGTGGATAGTGGAGGGCATGTCCTCGTCATCCCAGAGCGGGCGGAACTTGGTCAGCAGGTTTTCTCTGCCGATCTGCGGGATAATGATCGAGAGATTGTTCTGATGTACATTAGTGTAGTGCGCATAGATCACGTCCTTGACTCCCTCTGACAGCCCGCGCACAATGTCGAGATGCTGGGTGTAGGTGAAGCGCTTCATGCTGATCGAAGCGTCCAGCAGGCTGGTGTAGGTGTCCAAGCGGCGGCTGGTGATGCCGTCAATCTTCAGGGCGCGGATATAGAAGCTCAAGGTCTGAGCAATGCGGATGAAGGTCGCTTGGGTGATGAAGCCGAGGTTGATGGAGAGATTTAGCCGCTCAAGGTAGATGTTGGCCAAGGTTTCCAAGCGGAAGGCGAGGCCCAGCGCGTCGAACTTGCGCTCGGAATAGCGGCCATAAACTGAGGGGATGTCCACCGCGATATGGCGCTTGTAGTATATCTCCTCCTTCGGCTCAAACTTCTTGTCGCTGAGGATGACCTGCTTGAGCTGCTCCAAGTGGGTGAGCAAAGCATCCAAGCAGCTGCATGTGTCGCCGTTTTCCAGCACGGTCAGCAGCTCCTCCATCTCCGGGAAGCCGTTCTGGGCCGCGTGCTGAAGCTGGCAGCGCAGTTCCTCCATGCCAAGGCTGTATTTGTGATGAAGCAGACGGTGCATCCGCACCAAGAGATCAAAGCGTTTGCGCTCGCCTGCCGAGAGGTCGGTCTGCCGCTCCAGCCAGGCTTTGCGCTCGGCCTCGTCCCAGGTCAGCAGCTCGTCCACATTGCTGTATTCCATCTCATCGCGGACGCGCCGGGCAAGAACGTGCAGCTCGTCAACAAAGGGGCCGGAGGTCTGCACTTGGCCCAGTATCTCCTCTGGCAGATAGGGCTTGAGGCCGTTCTTGTCGAGCGTCAGCCAGAAGACAAAGATCGCCCGGATGAAGCCGACAATCAAATTCGAGGATTCGACATGCGACTGCTTGCGCAGGAAATGAATGAGCACGTCATGCCGCTTGTGCGATTCATCCAGCTCAGTGGAGACATCGCGCAGCTCGCCTTCCGCGCCAATCTCGTTGAAGAAGACAGGCATCAGTTTGGTGAACTGCTTGGCAAGATTGTAGATCGGCTTGATCGGGTGATTGAGCAGCTGGGTGATATCGCGCTGGAAGAGGTCAGTGTCTTTGACGCAGGTGCCGGTCAGGCGGATGTTGATGATCAGGGCGGAGAAGAGCGTCGAACACCACTTCGGCTCCTGCATGATCAGGTTCAGCCAGACCCGGATATTAGCCAAATGCGCCGGGTTGGTGATCGGCTGCCAGTCCTCGTCCACGCCCATGACATTGGCATATTGAAAGCCGAAGCGCACCGTCTCAAAGAGGAAGGCTTCCACTAAACGGGAATTGCCGCGCTGGAAGACCTCGCCGCCAATGACCTGAATGCACTGCAACGAGGTGTGCGGGTATTTACGCACATTCGCCTTGAGGAGATGAAAGGTTGTGGTGAAGAACTGCTCAATCTCGTCAAAGCTCTGGCGGCGGATGAGCTGGACAAGGGAGCGGTTGATCTCGCGCAGGGTCTCTTCATGAATGAGCGAGAGACCGGCGGTGTCCATGATGCGGAAGAGGAAGAAGAGCTTACGGTTCTCGATCATGGTCGGATCCGTCTCGCCGCCTTCCTCGCCCAGCTTGGCTGGGATTTCCCGGTAGAGCCGGACCACATCAATATGCGCGGGCAGCTCCAGCATCTCGCTCAGGGCCTGATACGGGTCTTCCTCAATATTGATCAGCTCCAAGGCGGCAAGATGCTCGCGCATCCGGGCATGGGAGATGGCGGCTAACTGCGGCCCGGCCTGCCAGTCCCCGCAGAAGCTGCCGCACTGGGACTCAAACCAAGGCTGCGGGTCTTCCTCCTTCAGCCAGCAAGCATAGTTGAGACTGAGGACTTTCCGCAGCAATTTGGCCGCCGCCGCGCAGGAATAGTTCTGCTCCCCGCTCTTTCGCCCCAGATTGATGAGCTGCTCGGCCATTTTCTTCAGCGGATGATGGCCCTGCACCATCTGCATCATCACCCCGCTGTCCATTTCGTCGAGGCGGACAAGCTGCTCGAAGAAGGCATTGAGCGCGCCGCCGTAACGCGGCAGCGTCTGCGGCGTGAGCGAGCTGATCAGCTTGTCGGCATAAGCAAGCAGGGCCTCGACCGTCTGGCTGACCACCTTGCTGTTCTTGCGCGAGTCCTTGAGCGCATCCAGAAAGATCGAGCTGAACAGGGCGAAGCAGTCCGGCCCCTGCTCGTGGCTGAGATAATGGCTGATATTCTTGAGGACAAAGGGCCGCAGCTCGCTGATGATCAGCTGCCAGTTGCGGTAGGGGTGGCTGATCTCGTACAGCAGGTGCTCCAGCCGCGAGGCAAGCCCCTGATAGCGGGCCACCACCTCCTGAAGCGGCCTCCAGCGCGGGGAGATTTCAACAGTGCTGGCGGTCTGCTGGAAGTTGGCTTCAAGAGCTTTGGAGATGATGGGCGGCGGCTGAGTGGGCATGATAGTCTTGTCTGCGGCGGTTGCGGGAGAGTTGTCCGCACCATTTTACGCAGATTGCCGCCAATTTGCAACTGCGGCGGCGGGCAGCTGCGCTGCATCCGCCCTTTGCCGCCTTACAGCACCGCCGTCACTGTGCTGCTCGGCCCGCTTTCGCCCGCTTTGTTGACCGCAATCACGCGGTATTCAAACTCCTTGCCGCGCGTCTGATTGTTGAGCGTGATTTCCGTGTCCACCGCCATGCCGGCTAATTTCCACGCGCCGCCGCCTTCGCTCAAATCCCGCCGCTCGATCCGGTAGGAAGCTGGCGCGCCGCCGTCCGCAGGCTTTTTCCAATCCAGCGTCAGCCAGCCTGCGCCCTGCTCCTGCACTTCAAGCAGCCTCGGCTGGCCGGGAACTTCCAGCGCGTGCGGCTCCGCCCTGCCGCCTCAGCCCAATTCCGACAGCTTGGAATCATCGCCATGCACCGTGTCTTCGGCATAATGGAGCATGGTTTTCATATCTGTCATCAGAGAGTCGAAGTCGGCCTGTTTGGCATCCGTGGCCTGCTTCGCCGCCGCCTGCGTGCTGACCTGCGCATCGCTGGAACTGTTTGCCGTGTCCAGCCGGGCTTGCAGCTGTTCTGGAGTGATTGGCGGCGTGGGGAAGTTCGGATTGTTGGTGAATCCGCTGATCATCTTCTGCGCCAAGGCGATGATTGTCGCTTCGGTGTTTGGAAAACGCATGTTTCGACCCTCCTTGCTTTGATGTTTGCTGTGCTTCTTGAACTGCAAGACCGCATATGCCTCAATGCCAGTATTTCTCCGGTATTTTTTCGTTTATTCTCATATAAATCTCGTTTAAATCGCCATGATTTAAATTTAAATTTGGGCGTTTTGCGTTAGAATCAGGACGATTTAAACTTAAATTGCCCTGATTCTAATTGAAATCAGCCCGATTCAAGTGTGAATTGCCCCGATTCAAATTGAAATCGGGCCGTTTTCGGTTGAAATCGCCTTGATTCCAGTTGAAAACGGGATGATTCACATTTAAATCGTGCCGATTTTAATCGAAATCGGGATGATTTCAGTGTGAATCGGGTTGATTTCAATTTACTTTGGGGCGATGAATGGACTTGATGTGACATTGCTTATCTCATCCACTTCCTTCCTATTTTGTTAAGTGACGGCAGTCTATGCGTATAAAGCTTGCTGAGATCTTGAGCCTTTTCTACTCGCTCAAAGTGGTTAAGCGCAATAGTAAGAAACTTATCACCTGTTTTTGTATTTTTCCTGACCGTTCCGACTTCTGTAGCTTTTAGTGCGCTTATCCAGTACCAGACCTCTGAATTGCCATTTTCTTCATGTAAATAAGCATACCAAACTGGTATCCTGAATAAACGCTCAAAAGATAGTGTGCGCCGTAGCTCTTCTTCAAAAGGCAGAGAAAATTCTCCGTTGAACAAAGTATAGTTTTTGGCATCAACTGCAATCATTCCGATAGACTCAAATAATACTAAAAAGTCTGGTCGTTTCACATTTCCTTTGAATAGGCCAGAGAATGTTTCTTGTGATTGATTTATATAAAGATAGCTTATCTCTATCGTTTTAAACCAATTATTTAACGCGGTTTCACCGATCATCCCCTTCTTACTTATTGATGGGTAATCGGCTTCATACATCAAACTGTCATAATCAATTGCAAAATTCCTGCCAAGCTGGTCGACTGGCTTGCTAAGTTCTTCTCCTGTTGCTTTCAGCAGGTTAGCAATTCCCCATCTTTCAGCACCGCCATAAAATTGAATAGAAAATTCTTCTACCCAATCAATCCATTGTCCTTTTATAAAAAGGGAAATAGAAGAATCTTTAAAGCTAAAATCTATCGAGCTGCTTGTTGAATCCCCGGTACTCCCATCATGTGAAACACATGCAGTGACGTACCCCATTCCGTGCCAAACATTTATAGTAGTAAATTTTTCCATGCGTCGTTATACGATCTTCTCGCCCTATTACTCAATCTCGTCGGTTTTCCCATCTACTCAGTTTCAAGAGCAATCTGAACGCTATCCAAAAAGATAATGCTTGCGAACAGGCTCTTTAATCTCCCACACGCAATCCATTCCTTCCGGGAAGGTGACAAGATCGCCTTTGCTAATCTGCACAGGCTCGCCATTTGCAGGCGTGACAACAACGCTGCCTTCAAGGAAATAGCAAATTTCCTGCTCGTCATAATGCCACGGAAAGCTGGAAATCTCTTTTGTCCAAATTGCCCAGCTCCGCACTCCGAGTTCTTGCAGCCTTTGCTCGGCAGGATTCTTTTCCACTTGAATTGCAGTCATCTCGTTTGCTATGGCGGAGTTTATTTTTTCGGGGGGATCGGAAGGAGGATAACTGCTGAATTTATTTCGGCTGGCCATGCTTGTCAAGAGAAAAGTTTTGGGCAGCCTGCGCTGCCCTTGAAATAAGCTGCCTGCATCATGGCCCCCGGAAACACAATATTCATGTCAAGAATATACTTCAGCATTAGAATGACTCTCTTTCCTGCTGCTCCTGAGCAGCGCGTTCTGTCATGAAATCATCTGAGACCTTTTCGCCGGAGAGAAAAAAGCTGTCCCAAATACTTTCAACCGGTGAAAGCACACGGTCTCTTCCTGAGATACGCACGGCGACTTTTCTAATGTGGTCTGGAAAACGGGTTTCCGCAGGCAGGCGAACCGCTTGGGTTCGGTTGCTGACAAAGATTGATCCGGTGTGCATCTATAAGACCTCCTCTTGATTTTTTAAAAGTTAAGCAGACATGCTTGGCCGACGACTGCTTTCATGCCGGATCGCATGATTATTCAATGCTTCCTTGCGGGAAAGCAAAGCTATTAATTTTCTGCCCAGCAGTTCGGCAAGGTGAACCGGAACCGCATTGCCAATCTGCCGCATCGCCTCTCCCCATGCGCCGACAATTGCAAAATCTTTCGGAAACGTTTGCAGCAGCTTGGCCTCATAAACGGTGAAATATCGCACAGAGCCATCCTCATAGCGGATCATGTTCTCGCCGCCTGGAACGCCGTGCCCGCCCGCTTTAAGAGTCTTTGCTGGCTGATCAATGTCACTGCCGGTGTGGCCGGGATACGTTCTTGCCCCATCTCTGAAAACATGATCAGAAATGCCGTGCGCATCCTGCGGCCAAGGGACATTCTTCAGCGCATCCCGCACCGTCTGCCAAGGCTGCCCCTTCGGCTCAAACAGACCATATCGCTGCCGGAGCAAATGATGCAGCGCATCGTTTTTCTGCCATGCCATCCCGTGCCGTTGCCAATACGCACCAGTCACATATTTTTCCCAATGAAGCCTGTCTTCCGAATGCGTCGGCTCAGGAAATTTCCATTTCATATTGAGGTCTGAACGGGTGCCGACAAGAAGCACTCTTTCGCGTTTCTGCGGCACACCAAAGTCAGTGGCATTCAGCAGCTTGCATTGAACATCATACCTGATGCCGTCGTAATTCTTCAGCGTTATTTTTTGCAGCCGCGTAAGATGCTCCTGCCAATGCTCATTATTCAATATTCTGCACTGCGGACACGTAAGCCGCAGAAGAATATATTCAAAATATTGCGCAAAAGAAGGCCGGAGCAGGCCTTTCACGTTCTCAAACAGAAAAGCCTTTGGCTGCAAGCATTCAATGCACCGCACCGCATGAGGAAACATGTCCCGGCTGTCCTGCTGCGCCTGATGCCTGCCGCCTGAAGAAAAAGGCTGGCAAGGCGGCCCGCCAGCAACAAGATCAATCTTTCCTAAGGCAGAAAGATAAAAATTTGCTATATCGCCTTCATAGACAAGATCAGGATCGAAATTCTCTCTCAACGACGCGCAGGCATCCTTGTTTTGCTCAACAAAAGACACGTGCTCAAAACCTGCAAGCTCCAGCCCTTTTGCCAAACCTCCAGCTCCTGAAAAAATTTCGAGGCATTTCATCAGGATTTTTTCAACGCTTGAAGATGCGCTTCAATGTTGGCGAGAATGGAATCTTTGCTCTTCGCACTCCCCTTCAAACGATCAGTCCAGCTTCTTCCCGGATGAATCACGTCCCAGTCAGACCGCGCCTGTTCATATCGTCCTTTGCCGGGATCGTGATTGCCAAAGCCGTCAAGGCAGGAATTCCATAAAGGACGATTGAGTTTGATCAATGCCGCCTCAATGGCTCCAATCATGTCCGAGCCTTCCCGCTCAAAGATGACAAAGCGGCAGGAAAAATCATGCAAATGCAGCCCGTCGCCAGCTTCAATGCTTCTGCCGTGCTCACGAAGCCTGCTGAACAGCTCGCTGGATTGGCTCGCAGCAGCATAAGAAGTTCTCGCCTGCCGCCAGCCTTTGGGAACCGCTTTGCCGACATAAACAGGAAAATCATAAGACAGGCGGTTCAGTTCTGCATATCTGGCATAGAGAGGATTTGCTCCTGTATAATAAAGCGCATAAACACCTGTTTCTGAAAAATGTTCCGACGGAGGAAGGCAGCGCACCGGTGTTCCGTTGAAAAATCGCACAGCATCTTTTACCAGCTCAACAAAGGCATTGTTGTGATAAACATGCTTGCGGCGATCAAATGGCTGTTGCATCATATTTTTATCTCAACTTCAAGCCGCCAAAGCCATCAAGACACGAATAATCAAAGAGAGAAACTGCCAACCTCCCGCCAGACAAGCAGCCCGGCGGGAGCCATGCGTTTACTTTTCCGTTTTCTTCAGCGGCTTCTCCTGCGCGACGGGCGCGGGCTTGGCCTTCTGATCATGCTTCTGAGCCTGCTGCTTCTTGCTCTTTTCCTTGTCCTTCTTTCCGCCTTTGTCGCCCATTTTCCGCTCCTCCAGTGTCAGTTCTTGTTTGGCAGGATGATGCTCCTGCCGGTTTTATTTCACGCCTGTCCTCAGGAACTTATGGAACACAAACACCGACTTTATTGCGGCGCGCCGCGCTTGTCAAGAGGGAAGTTGCGGGCAGCCTGCGCTGTCCTGCATCGGGAAATTCAATGCGCCTTAACTGCAACGTCATCGTAACGCGGCAGGATCTGCGGCGCAAACGTGTCTGAGCGGCCACATTGCTGTTCTTGCGGAAGTTCTTGAGGACAAAGGGCCGCAGCTCGCTGATGATGAGCTGCCAGTTATGCGGGGCCTGAGTCAATTCAGTGTTGATGGCAACGTGCAGAAGAGGCCCTGACCACAGCCAGCATCCGCGCTGCCACCTCGTCCGCTGTCATGTCCGAAGCGTCGATCAGCACTGCGTCCGCAGCCATGCGCAGCGGGGCAATGGTGCGCTCGCGGTCGTTGCGGTCGCGCTCGATGATCTGATTGAGCAGCTCAGCCTCATCCGGCACAGCCTGCCCTTTTGCGCGGAGCTGCCCGACCCGTCTTCTGCACCGCTCCTCAGGCGGCGCGTCTAAGTAAAACTTCCACGCTGCATCCGGGAAGACCACTGTGCCAGTGTCACGGCCTTCAGCGACGATCTCCCCTGCCCTGCCCATCTTCTGCTGCAAGGCCGTCAATGTTGATCTCACTGCCGGCAGGGCGGAGACCTGCGAGGCCATCATCCCCGCTTCCGGGCTGCGGATGGCTTGGCTGATGTCTTCGCCATGCAGCATAACCCGCACATCATCGCCCTCGTGCAGAGGCGGCAGCAGACGGATGTCCAGCCGCGCCAGCAAGGCGTTGAGCGCGGCGGAGTCAGCCAGTGCAATGCCTGCCTGCTTGCATTGAAAACCGACCGCCCGGTACATCGCCCCGGTGTCCAAATACGTCCAGCCAAGGGCTGCCGCCACTTTGCGGCTGACCGTGGATTTGCCCACGCCGGAGGGGCCGTCAATCGTGACCACCTTCAGCCGCATCGCGCCGCTCATAACCATTTCCCCTTCCATAAGAGCCTCTGCATAGTCTGCTGGTATGCTGCTCCGCATACGGTTGATATGCGCCTCGGCATACAGGTTGATATGCCCCTCGGCATACGGTTGGTATGCGCCTCGGCATGTTGTTTTACAGCTGATGGGCGAGGGCCGCTGCGATGAAGGCCCGGAAGAGCGGATGCGGCAGCATGGGCTTGGATTTGAACTCAGGGTGGAACTGGCAGCCGAGGAACCACGGATGCCCGCCAAGTTCGACGATCTCAACCAGGCTGCCGTCTGGCGAGGAACCGCTGACAATCAGCCCTGCCTGCTCCAGACGTTCGCGGTAGAGCGTGTTGAACTCATAGCGATGTCTGTGCCGCTCGCTGATCTCGCTCTGCGCGTAGGCGGCATGGGCGAAGCTGTTTGCTTGCAGCACGCATGGGTAGGCACCAAGGCGCAATGTCCCTCCCATGTCGGAGCGCTCATCCCTTGTTTCCGTCCTGCCGCTGCGGAAGTCATACCACTCCTTCATCAGGTAGATGACTGGGTGGGCCGTGGCCGGGTTCAGCTCCACCGAATCCGCTCCCTCAAGACCAGCGACATTGCGGGCGAATTCCACCACTGCAAGCTGCATTCCCAGGCAGATGCCAAAGAAGGGCACCTTGCTTTCTCTGGCGTGCTGAATGGCCCTGATCTTCCCTTCCGTGCCTCGGCTGCCAAAGCCTCCGGGCACCAGTATGCCGTCGCAGTCTGCCAGCTCGTTCACAGAGCCGCTGCCTTCCAAGTCATCGGCGGCGATGTAGCGCAGATGCACCTTGGCATCGCAGGCCAAGCCGCCGTGAATCAGGGCCTCATGCAGGCTTTTGTAGGCCTCTTTCAGCTCCACATATTTGCCGGTGATGCCGATGGTCACGCTGCGCGACGGACTCTTGCTCCGCCTGACCAGATCCTGCCAAGGAGCGATGTTCGGCGCGCCGGTCCAGATGCCCAGCTTCTGGAGGATGCGGTGGTCTGCGCCCTCCTCATGCAGGCGCAAAGGCAGCTCGTAGATGTTGTCCACATCAACGGCTGTGAAGACCGCCTCAGGCTCGATGTTGCAGAAGAGGGCAATCTTTTTCTTCACCCCTGCGTCCAAGGGTGTTTCGGTGCGGCAAATAAGGATGTCGGGCTGAATGCCTGCGGCCAGCAGCTCTTTAACAGAGTGCTGTGTCGGCTTGGTCTTTATCTCGCCGGCGGTCTTAATGAACGGAACTAATGTCAGGTGAATGAACAGTGAGTAGTCACGCCCCAAGTCGCCTCGTAGCTGGCGGATGGCCTCGATGAAAGGCAGGCCCTCAATATCTCCGACCGTGCCGCCTATCTCAACAATCGCCACGTCCGCCATCCCGTCCAACTGCATGACTGAACGCTTGATCTCATCAGTGATATGCGGAATCATCTGCACGGTGCCGCCAAGGTACTCGCCGCGCCGCTCCTTCATAATCACCGAGTAATATATCCGGCCAGATGTGTAGTTGTTGATCCGCCCCATAACCGCCTTGGTATAGCGTTCATAGTGGCCCATGTCGAGGTCAGTTTCCGCGCCGTCGTCCGTTACATAGACCTCGCCGTGCTGGAAGGGATTCATCGTCCCAGGGTCAACATTGATGTAGGGGTCAAGCTTTTGGAAGGTGACGGTCATACCTCTGCTTTCCAGCAGAGCACCGATGGAGGCTGCGGCCAGCCCCTTGCCGAGGGAGGAGAGCACGCCTCCGGTGATGAAGATGAATTTTGTCTTTCTACTGGCTTGGATGTCCATTGCTGTCCTCAGTTGTCGGTTCGGAGAGAGTCACTGTCTGACTCGGCTGTCTGCAACGGGAGGAAACAATACTCTGTCTGGAGGGCTTTGGCAACTGCGGGAGGAAAAAGCTGGGCCGCCTTAGCGGCATTGTGAAAGAAAGTCTGTTTGTGCAGGATGCTGCTTTGTTACACCAGAAGCCGGATATACGGAAGGGCGGCACTTGCGGTCGCCCTTCCGCCTGCCTTTTCAGCCGCAGCCCGTGCCAGCTCCAACGCAGGCCCCTTTCGACGAGCATTTGCGCATCCGGCTTTGCAGCAGGGCGAAGCCTTTGCCGGTGTACACCGCCTCCAGTCCTTTCTCAATGAAGCCCGCCATCACCACCGGCTTGATGCCGCGCTGGCTGAGGAATTCCTTCGGGCCGTCGCCCAAGTCGCTGATGAGAATGGCCTGACAGTCGCCAAGGATGCGGCTGAGATTGAACCAGCGCTGCGTGCCGCCGCCAGCAGGCGGTGTCTGCCGCTCCTCAATCAGCTTGTAGCCGCCCTGCCCGTCCTGGCCCCAAATTTGCAGCTTCACCGCCTCGCCGAGGTGCTGATTGACCAAAACCCCTTCCAGCGTCGCCACAGCCACGTAAGGCCGCACCGCCTCAGCAGGTTTGGGCAGCTTGGCGCAGGCACTGAGGCAGCCGCGCATCTCGTCGGTGCGGTCTTCCTCCAGCAGACCGACCGCGTCAGCCCGGCAGCGGGTGCAGTGGCGCATCTGCGGCAGGAACTGCTCTGCGGCGTTGCGGGCCGCGTTCATGGTCTCCTTGGACGGCTCCGGGATGTCCTCAAAGACCGTGTCGGCATTGGGGAACATGGCCATGCAGTTGAGCAGATCTGCGCCCAGCTCCTTCATCGTCTTGGCCACCTCGATGACGTGGTGCTCGTTGATGCCGGGAATGAGGATGGTGTTGATCTTCACCGTGATGCCATGCCGCTTCAGCTTTTCGATGGCCGTAAGCTGGCGGGCAAGAAGCAGCTCCGCGCCCTGCCTGCCGCGATAGATCACTTTGCCGTCCCGCACCCAGGCGTAAATCTTCTCAGTGACTGCCGGATCAACGCCGTTCACTGTCACCGTCACATGCGACACGCCGATTTCCGCCAGCTCCTCCACATGCGGAGCCAGATTCAGGCCGTTGGAGGCAAGGCAGAGGATGGTCTCTGGGTAGGTTCTGCGGATCAGACGCATGGTCTCCAGCGTCGCCTCAGCGTTGGCGAAGGGATCGCCCGGCCCGGCAATGCCCGCCACGGAGATGCGCGGCTCTTTCTCCAAGACCTTGCCCATATAATAGAGGGCCTGATCCGGCGTGAGCACGGTGCTGGTCACGCCGGGCCGCGATTCATTGACGCAGTCGTACTTGCGGTTGCAGTAGTTGCACTGGATATTGCACTTGGGCGCCACGGGCAGATGCACTCTGCCGTACTGCCCTTTCACTTTGGCGTTGAAACAGGGATGGCGGTTGTAATCAATTGGATTCATAGTCTCTGCTCCTGGTTGCTGGAGTCGTTCAGGGGCAGGGATTTGGATTGCCGCTGCCCGGCTGGTGCCGCACTGTCTGTTGCAACAGCCGTGCCAGCCGGCGGGACTTTTCTTTTCCGCTTGATTCCAGAGACTTGTTTGCAGCAGGCCGCGAGACGGCGCAGAAGGAGCAGGCGATTCCTGTCGCTTTGCTGACAATAACGAACAGGTGTTCCTTTATTGTTCAAGCGGTGGACTGCTTGCGCTGCGTCGCATCGACGCGCCGTTCAGGGGAACAGCTCCGCCTCCCGGAAGCTCTTCGCCTGCCGGTCTTTGGCCGAGAGGTTCGGCTCGCCCGTGAGCGGCCAGACGATGTTCAAGTCCGGGTCGTTCCAGATGATGGCCCGCTCATGCTCTGGGGCGTAGTAGTCCGTGGTCTGATAGAGGAACTCCGCGCTCTCTGACAGCACAAGGAAGCCATGCGCGAAGCCCTCCGGCACCCAGAGCTGCCGCTTGTTCTCCGCTGAAAGAATTTCCCCTGCCCACTGGCCGAAGGTCGGCGAGCTGCGGCGGATATCCACCGCCACATCAAAGACCTCTCCCTGCACCACCCGCACCAATTTGCCCTGCGGCTGCTGCACCTGATAATGCAGCCCGCGCAGGACATTCTTCAGCGAGCGCGAGTGGTTGTGCTGAACAAAGGCGGTGTTCAGACCAGTGGCCTGCTGCCACTGCCGCTGGCTGAAGCTCTCGAAGAAGAAGCCGCGTTCGTCGCCGAAAACCTTCGGCTCAATCAGCAGCACATCGGGAATGCTGGTCGGCTTGACGTTCATGCGCGGTCTCCGTACATCTTTGCATAATAGGCCTGATAGGAGCCGTCGGTCACGGCTGCGGTCCAGTCGCGGTTGTGCAGATACCAGTCCACCGTCTTTGCAATCCCCTGCTCAAAGGTCATCTTAGGCCGCCAGTCCAGCTCCTTGGCAATCTTGCTGGCATCAATGGCATAGCGGCGGTCATGGCCGAGGCGGTCTTTGACAAAGCTGATGAGCGAGCGGCGCGGCTGCCCTGACGGTAGCGGCCCGGCCTTCTTATCCAGCAGATCGCAGAGCAGCTGCACCACATGCAGATTAGTCTTCTCGTTGTGCCCTCCGATGTTGTAGGACTCGCCCAGCCTGCCCTGCTCAATCACCCGGACAATGGCCTCGCAGTGATCCTGCACATAGAGCCAGTCGCGCACATTGCCGCCGTCGCCATAGACGGGCAGCGGCTTGCCGTGCAGGCCGTTGTTGAGCATGAGCGGAATCAGCTTCTCCGGGAACTGGTACGGCCCGTAGTTGTTCGAGCAGTTGGTGATTAGGACGGGCAGGCCGTAGGTGTGGAAATAGGCCCGCGCCAGATGATCGGATGAGGCTTTGGAGGCGGAGTAGGGTGAGCGCGGATCGTAGGCGGTCTCCTCGGTGAAGAAGCCGGTTGCGCCGAGCGAGCCGAAGACCTCGTCCGTGCTGACGTGGAGAAAGCGGCAGCCCTCGCTTTTGCCCGACCAATGCTTTTTCGCCGCCTCCAGCAAAGTGAAGGTGCCGACGACATTGGTCTGGATGAACTCCGCCGGGCCGGTGATTGAGCGGTCAACGTGCGATTCGGCGGCGAAATGGGCCACAGTGTCGATCTGATGCTCGCCGAAGAGCCTGTCCAGCAGCGCAGCGTCGCAGATGTCGCCTTTGATGAAAGTATAATTCGGGTGCCTGCTGAGATCGGCCAAGCTCTGCAAATTGCCTGCGTAGGTCAGCTTGTCGAGGTTGATCACCCGCCAATCCGTCTTTTCTGCCAGCAGCAGGCGGACGAAGTTCACTCCGATAAAACCGCAGCCGCCAGTGACGAGCACTGTTTTCTTCATCTTGCGCTTTCCAAAAAAAAAAATTGCAGAAACTGTCGCTTGAACAAAGGGTGGGCCAAGCGGCCCGCCCTCTTGCGATTAATCCGAGAAGTCGCCCTCCGGCCCTTTGTCTGTGCAGAGCGCGGCGGATTGGCCTTCTGTTAAACCTTTTTACCGCGTGGCAGGTGCGCCTTGTGTCTCAGCAGCCTTTTCCTCAGGCTCTGCTATTTTTTTGAGGACATTCCGGTGAGACATCTGCCCTGCCGCGCCGCAGCATCCTGCGCATTCTTCTTTTTTTATAACGGTCCACCCCTCCGGAATCGGGCTGTTAGGGCAAACTTTCAAAGTTGTGCCGACCGTCAGCGGCAGTGTGGATTGAATTTTCAGCATTTCGTCAAGCTCGCCAGGAGTGCACTGACCGATCCGAGTGACGATATCTACAACTGCCCAATGCTTCGGCACCGGACTGCCAGGACAAATTTCCTGCATTTCCGCTTTGCCGCATGTTGCTCCTGCCAAAAAAACAAAACAGGCCGTCAGAGGGATGCCCAACATTTTACTTGCACAAATTCCCTTCATTGTATCCTCCAGATATTTTTTGTATAGCGCAATTCAGAGATAGCGGAATGCGCTCGGTCTGAATTGCGCAAGGTGATGAACGGCTTAATCCGAAAAGTCACCCTCCGGCCCTTTGTCCGTGCAGAGCGTGGCGGCGCGGGCGCGGATCTTTTCCTCTGTCCACTCGTCCGGCGACTCGATGCGGCCTGCCTTCGGGCCGAGGTCATAAGAGCCTGCCTCCAGGATGGCATCCACGGCGTGGCGGGCCGTGCCTTGGGCATTGAAGACCTCGGTCAACATGGTGAAGACGAAATCGCTAACCCGGCGGGCCATGCGCTCGCGAATCTCTCGCGGCTGACCCATGATGCGGTTCTCAAAAGGCGCGTTGAGGCTCTTGTAATTGCCTTTCGACCAGCCTTTCTCCTTAGCGTAGGCTTTCATCTGCGCCCACAGCTCTTCGGTCACGCCTTGGCCCGGCACCTTGATAAACTCGCCGTTCGCATCGAGGATGGCATTGCCGTAGTCGTTCACTTCCACGCCCCACGAAATCATCTGGAGAGCCGTGGCCACATTGGCCTTGGTGGTCCGGGTCTGCGAGGCAATCTCCCGCAGCCGCTCCGAGCTGTTGCCGGAAGTGCCGTGCTGCGCCCCTGATACGCCGTATTTGGCCAAGGCAGAGTGAATATCTGCCGTCAATCCAACCTGAATGCCTGCGTCGGAAGCCTCTAAACCGTGGGTAGTGCCGTTGTTGAGGGCGATCCAGTCCGGGAAGATGTCATGCGCGTTCAAGCCTTGCACTAAGAAGAGTGCTTCCGGTGCTGAGGACAGGCCCGCACTGCCTTTGATCTCCCCCACTTCGGTCTCGTAGCCCGCCCATGCCGGGATGACGCTGCTCAGGGCGAGACTGGCAAGCAGATTGTCGTCGTCCTGCATGTGCGAGGCATCAACGGCAATCGAGGTGATGCCCGCGTCAAACATGCTCGGTATCTCGGTGCGGGCAAAGGGCAGGTCGGCGGCGGACTTGATGCCGTAGTGGTCGGCGTGAATCGCCACAGGCACGGTGATCGCCAGCTCGTTGCAGAGCGCGTCCACCTGCCGGGCCATGTTCCAGTAATTGGTGGCACAGTAGAAGGAAGCACCGCCTTCGGAGCGGGCAATCTCAATGATCAGGGCAGCCTGCGCTCGCTGGGCAGCCAGCAGCGCGCCCCGGATGACCAAGTTGCTGCGGCCATTGGCAGCCATAGTCATGGCCTTGCCCTTGCGAAGCATGGCGCGGTCGATCACCTTGCCGCTGACAATTAAGGCGCGGGAATTGGGAAACAGGGCCTTGATGTTGGGTGGACGACCTACTTCTAAGGCTTTTTCAAAATCTGCAATATAGGACATTATTCCTCCTTTTGTTCAATATTATTCTGATTTTTAAAAATAACAAATTTATATAATAGTAAATATCATCGTCTCTAACCCAAGCAGGAGACGGTTTTGCAGCTATTGAAATTATTATATGTAATTATTCTTTCTCTTGATCAATAATCAATTGATTGATGTGTTAAATATAGGCGCATAGCAAGATTTAACATGAAACAACCTGTTTATTAGACCATTTTTCACTTTTTCCAATTGCAATTCTCCGTTATATAATTTTTTGCTTGCTTCTTCCAAGCAAAAAGGAATTGCTTCGTATATCTCCAAAACAGCTTCATCTTCAGAAAGTCCATACCCTATTCCAAAAAATCCATTTTTACTCCCAATTGAGCAAGGGTACCACCCTGCATATTTATGCCAATTCATTCTTTTTATTTTATGAAAAACTCCATGAAGTTCGTCTTCACACCTTGTCAGGCTAACATTCACCCATATTTTGCTCCCCCTGTCTCCTTTTATGGTAGAAATAGAACGTTTTATTGATTTCACAAGATCACTACTCGCCTTGCCAGCTATTTTTCCAGCACTCCCCTTCATTATTCTTTTGCATCCATCGTACATATCTGTACTTTCGTCAATATATACATTTTGCTTTCTACGGAATATGCTTAAAGGGAATGATAGCATGTTGAGATAATACTTAATAGGTACTCGTAATGCATCTAAAGCGCAAACTAACATTTTGTCTGAGTCAGGATTTAAAGGTAAGTCCCAACCGTTTAAACCGATATTAAATGATATATAAAAACTATTACTATCACATATATCTTTTTCACCACAGACAGCTTGACCTTTAACCGCCAAGATAAATGCCAAACTAAAAAGAAAAA
Source organism: Candidatus Electronema sp. JC (assembly GCF_048287365.2). Lineage (NCBI taxonomy): Bacteria > Pseudomonadati > Thermodesulfobacteriota > Desulfobulbia > Desulfobulbales > Desulfobulbaceae > Candidatus Electronema > Candidatus Electronema sp. JC. The sequence goes on from NZ_JBLWEM020000032.1 coordinate 20,561, forward strand.
TTCGTGTAGCCACTACAATTCACCTATGTTGTGTACATTGTTTATCGTTTATACTCTGTTCTGCCGCAGGCTGCAATATGCCCAGCAGCACCTGAAACAGCTTGTCCAGATCAAGTGGGACACGAAATGAGTCAATGTCTTTGACGATCATCCTTTTGTCCCGGTCGAGCATTCCAAAACGCCAGATGTCGCCCACAGTCACTGCGCCGTAGATACGCTCTGACTGCTCCTCGCGGTACTGCTCCATCGCAATCAGCTCCACAGCCAGCTGATTGAAGCCGCGCTCCAGATCAGACTTCTTGGCCTCGACAATCAAAAAATCCTGCGTCGAACGGATGAAATAATCCACGCTCCCTTTCAGCCGCTCATTGACATAGACAGGATATTCAATGGCAACATCCAAGTCCGCATAATCCAGCAGCTCAAGGATGACTGGCGCAATCAGCATCTCCCGCTTGGCAGCCTCTGAGGTCAGGGAGATATGCGGCAGCTTCTTGTAGAACATATCACTGAGCCGGGTCAGCGTGCCGGTGAACGCGCCTTGCGGCAGAGGCAGTTTGGTCAGCTCATAGCCGTAGCCGAATTCAGCGACAATATCCCTCGTTGGATGACTGAGTTCAAAATAATCAGAGAAGCTGTAGCTTGTATTCTGCTTCAAAATGGACATGCTCATTCGGCATCATCTCCTTCTGCTTTGGCAAGCACCGCCAGCGGCTTCTTGACAAAGAAACGCACAGCGATGATGCTGATCTCGTACAGCACGACTAACGGCCCGGCCATAAGGAATTGATTGACCGGATCAGGGGTTGGCGTGATCACTGCCGCGACAATGAAGGCGATCAGCACGGCGTATTTGCGGTTCTTCACCAGAAAGGGCGCGTCCACCTTGCCCAGCTTGGCGAGAAAGACCATGAAGACCGGCAGCTCGAAGATCATGCCGAAAGCGATGAGCAGGAACAGGGCCAAGGAGAAATACTCGCTCACCGCAGGCATCGGCTCCAAGAAGTTGCTGGAGTAGCCGAGGAGAAAGCGGAAGGTCGGCGGGAAGATGACCAAGTAGCCAAAGGCCGCGCCGCCGAGGAAGCAGAAGGACGACACCACGGTGAAGGGCAGCAAAGCCTTTTTCTCGTGCTGGTACAGTCCAGGGGCGATGAAACGCCATGTCTGATAGAAAATCACCGGGCTGGCCAGCAGCACGCCTGCCACTAAGGCCAACTTGAGATAAAAGAAGAAGCCCTCTTGATAGGAGATGAAAATCAGGCTCTTCTGCTCCGGCATGACCTGCACTAAGGGGGCGAAGAACCAGTCCGCCACCGGCTGAATCACGGAATAGGCAAGGGCAAAGCCGACAAAGGCGGCGGTCAGGGAAATGATCAAGCAGGAGCGCAGCTCGGCAAGGTGCTCGGTCAGCGGCTGCTGGTTCAAGGATTCCTGATCGGTCATGGCGGATGCGCGGCACTCCTGCGGGCAGAGGTTCTGCCGCCAGCATACCCTGTTCCGCCCGCGCTGTCAAATCTCCAGCGGCAGGCCGGGATTGACTTCCGGTGCCTTTGACTGCTACACTGCGAGCAGACGGCAGCAACAGGCACCCATGAAATGCAACCCCCGCCGCGCAGACCATGCCCAACCTTCTTATAGTTGACGACGAGCAGAGCATGCGGGATTTTCTCAGCATCCTCTTCTATCGGGAAGGCTGCGCCGTCACTGCCGCGCCTACTGCTGAAGCCGCCTTGGCTGTCGCCGCGCAGAAGGACTTTGACGCGGTGATCTCAGATGTGCGGATGCCGGGCATGGGCGGCCTGGCTTTGCTGGCCGAGCTGAAGAGCCGCCAGCCTGAGCTGCCGGTGATCATGGTCACGGCCTTCGCCTCGCCCGACGACGCGGTGCAGGCAATGAAGAGCGGGGCCTTTGATTATTTGTCCAAGCCCTTCAACGTCGATGAGCTGCGCAAGGTGGTGCGGGCCGCCTTGGCCAAGCGCAAGGCTGACGCGACAGCGGCTGATCCGGCGGGCGGCCTGCCGGGGATCATCGGCAGCAGCCCAGAGATGCTGAAAATCGCCGACCTCATCCGCCGGGTCGCGCCCACTCCGGCCAGCGTCCTGATCACCGGCGAGTCCGGCACCGGCAAGGAGCTGATCGCCAAGGCTGTTCATGACCTGTCCAAGGTCGCCAGCAATCCCTTTGTGGCCATCAATTGCAGTGCCATCCCGGAGAGCCTGCTGGAGAGCGAGCTGTTCGGCCATGTCAAAGGCGCGTTCACCGGCGCGGTGGCCGACAAGCCCGGCCTCTTCGAGCAGGCCCACACCGGCACAGTCTTCTTGGACGAGCTCGGCGAACTCACCCTGCCCATCCAGACCAAGCTCCTTCGGGTGCTGCAAGAGCGGCAGATCATGCCGGTCGGCTCGGCCCGGACCAAGCAGGTGGACGTGCGCATCGTCGCCGCCACCAACCGCAATCTGGAGGAGGAGGTCATGGAGAAGCGGTTCAGGGAAGACCTCTTCTACCGCCTCGCCGTGGTGCCAGTGCGCCTGCCGCCGCTGCGCGAGCGCAAGGGCGACGTGCCGCTGCTGGTCGAGCACTTCCTGAAGAAATACGCCAAGCTGATGGGCCGGGAGCCGCAGAGCGTCTCCTCCTACGGCATGGAAGTCTTGATGAACTACAACTTCCCTGGTAATGTGCGGGAGTTGGAGAACATCATCGAGCGCGGCGTGGCCTTGGAGTCCTCCAACATCATCCTGCCGGAAAGCCTGATTCTTTCCACCCGCAAGGAGGAGAAGAGCAGCGAGCCGCCGCCGTCAAGAACGCCGCTCTTTGTCGGTGCTTGGGACGAGGACGAGCTGTTCGACCGGGGCTTGGAGGAGAGCGTGGACCGGATGGAGAAGAAGATGATCCTGCACGCCATCGAGGCGGCGGAAGGCTCGAAGATCCGGGCCGCTGACCTGCTCAAGATCAGCTTCCGCTCCCTGCGCTACAAGACCAAGAAGTATGGCATTGACTGAGATGAGAACCTTAGACTTAGATCGCAGGCTGCAATGGTGAAAAGCCGACTGATCAGCGACCTGTCGCCCCGGCAGAGCGGCGGCGAGCAGCTGCGCCTGCACATCCTCTGGCTGCTGATGATCCGGGTGCTGCTCTTCACCCTGCTCATCGCGGTCACGGTGGCCCTGCAAACCAAGGGCCGGGACATCATCCTGCCGCCGCCTGCCGTGACCATGGCCTTCCTCTCCGTGGTCTTTATTTACTCCATCGGCTCGGCGGGCCTGCTCCAGAACATGGTGCGGCACCTGCCTCGCTTCGGCCTACTCCAGCTCCTCTCTGACACCATCTTCGCCGCCCTGCTGGTGGCGGGCACCGGATGCAGCCAGTCCATCTTCACCCCGGTCTTTCTCTTCCCGGTGATCGCGGGCGGCATGAGTCTCAGCCGCACCGGCGGCCTGATCGCCGCTGCGGCGACCTCCATCCTCTACGGCGGCATCCTCGCCTGCGAGTATCTGGGCTACATCCCGCGCTTCTACGCCCAGACCCGCTACGTGCCGCCGACTGATTACCTCACCCTGACCAACGTCTATGCGGTCTACGGGCTGACCTTCTTCACCCTCGGCTTCCTCAGCAACCTGCTTGCCGGGCGGCTGCGCAAGACCGAGGAAGCACTCTCCCAGACCTCTGTCCAGTTCGACCGCCTGCACCTGCTCTACAAGCAGGTCTTTGACGACATCGGCACCGGCATAGTCACCGTGGACGGACGCAACCGGGTGACTTCCTGCAATCCGGCCTTTGAGCGGATCAGCGGCTTCACTGCCGCCGAGCTGCTCGGCCTGCCCTTCAGCAATTTTTTCCCGGCGGAAATGCTGACTGAGACCGACCAGAGCAGGCAGGTGGCGGACTTGCAGCGCAAGGATGGGGCGATGATGCGGGTGCGGCACACCTTTGCCACGCTCAACCTGCCGCCTGCTCCTGCCCTGAATGACCCCGGCGGGGCGCAGTGCAAGGTCATCACCGTGCAGGATGTCAGCCTGCTGGAGCAGATGGAGCGGCAGATGCGCAACACCGAGAAGATGGCCGCCATCGGCGAACTGAGCGCGGCCATTGCCCACGACTTCCGCAATCCCATCGCCGCCATCTCCGGCTCAGCCCAGCTCCTGAAGAACGTCCATGCGGCGGACAGCAGCCCTGATCCCCTCAGCCGGGCCAACCGCCATCTGACCGAGATCATCCTGCGCGAATCCGTGCGGATGGAGAAGACGATCACCGACTTCCTCCAGTTCGCCCGGCCTCAGGCTCTGACCTTGGAATGGTTCGACCTGCGGCGGCTCTGCGAGGAGACCATCCGCCAAGTCAAGGGCAAGGAGTCCTGCCCGCTCTCCGCCGCGATGGAGCTGGATATTCCCGACCACCTCGACTGCTGGGCCGACCGCCAGCTTGTGCAAACCCTGCTCACCCATCTGCTCGAAAACAGCTGCGCCGCCGCGTCTCAGACCGGCCAGTGGCCAGTGCTGGTGCGGGCGCGGGAGAACGAGGAAAGCGGGCGCAACGCCGTCTGCCTCGCGGTGCTAGATCATGGCCCCGGCATCGCCGAAGACCTGCGCGAGGTGGTCTTCACACCCTTCTTCTCGACCAAGGCCAACTGCGCCGGACTGGGCTTGTCCATCGTCCGCCAGCTGGCCGAGCAGCACGGCGGCAGCGTCCATCTGCTGGAGCCGGAGACAGGCACCGGCTGCGTGGCCGAGGTCTGCCTGCCTCTGCCTGCCCTGCCGGATGAGTATTAAATTTCACGCATCCAACCAGCAGGAACGGAAATTTTTTCATCTCGGCTTGCCCTTTGCGGCAGCTTCTGACGTTGCCCAGAAATTTCAGGTTCCATGACAGCTTTTCCTCTGACCATCACCCTGCCGCTGGCCGCCGCGCCACCCAGCCTGGCTGACAACACCGCCGATCTTGACCGCCTGAAAGCCGCCTGCGCCGCCGCGCTGCCGCCGGAGCTGGCTGGCTTGCCGCTGCGGGTTCCTTTCGCCCGCATGGCCCCGCTCGCCGCGCAGTTTCGCGCCGCCGGATTCAAGGGCTGGGCGATTGCGCACAATTTGCCCGGCCTGCTGGAGCTGTTCGACTTCCTGCCGGAAGAGCCGAAGCTGCTGCCGGGCATTGCTTTGGATTTGGGATCAACCCATCTTGAGGCCAGCCTGATTGACCTCCGCAGCGGCAGGACGCTGGCCCGCCGCACTGCGCTCAATCAGCAGGTGGAATACGGGGCCGACATTCTCACCCGCATTCATTTTGCGGCGAAAGAAGAAGGGCTGCGCCAGCTTCAGCAGGCGGCAGTTGATTCCATCAACAGTCTGATTATGCAGCTTTGCCAAGAGGCTGCGGTGCTGCCGGAGGACATCCGGGCGGCGGTCATCGCGGGCAACACCACGATGGCGCACCTGCTGCTTGGCCTCAGCCCGTATCACCTCTGCCGCGAGCCGTACATTCCCTTGGTCAACGCGCCCGATCCCTTTCCGGCAGCGGAGATCGGGCTGCGGCTGCATCCGCAGGCGATGACGTGGCTTTTGCCGAGCCGGGGCAGCTATTTCGGCGGCGATTTGATTGCCGGCATACTTGCGGTCGGCCTTGACCAGACTGAGCAGCCCGCGATGCTGATAGACGTGGGCACCAACGCCGAGGTGGTCATCGGCGGCGGCGACTGGCTGATCGCCTGCGCGGGCGCGGCTGGCCCGGCTTTGGAAGGCGGCGTGGCGCGGATGGGAATGCGGGCCGCGCCGGGCGCGATTGAGCAGGTCAGCATTGACCGCGAAAGCTGGCGGCTGACGTGGCGCAGCATTGCGGACGCGCCGCCGGTTGGCATCTGCGGCTCCGGCCTGATTGACTTGGCGGCAGAGCTGTATTTGGCGAGAATTATTGACCTGCGCGGCAAATTTCAGGTCGAATTTGCGGAACAGAGCGAGGCGCAGCGCAGCTTTGTCTGCGAGCGGCTGCGGCAGCGCGGCGATGAGCTGGCTTTCATGATCGCCGAGGGTGTGAGCGTCAGTCAGACCGATTTGGATGCAATGATACGTTCCAAAGCGGCAATGTATGCAATTTTGGAGACTTTGACCGCGCAGGTCGGCCTGTCCTTCGAGGAATTAGAGCGGATTCACGTGGCCGGAGCCTTTGGCGAGCATATCAGCCCGCGCCAGGCTGTCACGCTGGGAATGCTGCCAGATCTGCCGCTGGAGCGGTTTCAGCCCGCAGGCAACACCTCACTGGCCGGGGCCGAGCTGCTCCTGCGTGACAGCGGCTGCTGGGCCCGGGCGCAGGAAGTCTGCCGCAAAATCACCTATCTTGAGCTGAACGTGAATCAGGACTTCATGATCCGCTTTTCCGGCTCGCGCTTCATTCCGCACACGGATCCGGGACTGTTTCCCTCGGTGCCAGATTTTTCGGCATTGGGAATTTCAGAGGAACGACGGGCGAGCCGCCCAGCTTCGAGACCAGCTTTCGCGTCTATATACCCTCGCGCGTTGTTCTGAAGTCGTCCTCGGCTTGACGGAGAAAAAAAACTGCGGCGCATTCAAAAGCAACCCGAAATCGCTATATGCACATCAAAACGGACGGTTGCGCCGGAGAGCGAATGCGAGGGCGCGGCTTCTCCCAGAAACGGAGCCTTGGCGGGCCGCTTCACCGCCACCCTGCGACTGACAGCCCGCGCCGCAGCCAGCAGCTCTTTTTCCGCTGCCGGATTGGAGGGTTGCGCAAGGAGCTGGAGCAGCTGCGCCTCTTTTTTCACCAAAGCCGATTTGCGCCGCTCCGGGAACATCGGATCAAGATAAACTGCGTCCACAACTTGCCCCTGCGCCCGCATTTCCCGCAGAAAAGGCAGCGCGTCGCCTGCTGTCAGGCGGATGCGGACGGCAATGGCCTCTGTGTCCGGGCATTGCCGGGCGCGTTCTAAGCCGTCAGCGAGCAGCGCGGCCAGCACAGGCTCTTTTTCAAAGACATGAACGAAGCAGCCAGCCGCCGCAAGCAGAAAGCTGTCCCGTCCCAGCCCGCCGGTGGCATCTATGACCGTCAGCGGCCTGCCAATTTTGCAGCCGACAGCCCGCAGCAGCAGCTCCTTGCCCGGTTGTTTGCGGCGGAAGTCCATCGCTCCGGCAGTGAAATCCACCCGCAGCGGCCCGCGCAGCTGCGGATCGTCGGGCTTAACTAATTCCAGCCCTTCCGGCGCACAGCGCAGCAGGAGCTGATGCCGCGCTCCGGCCTCAGCCAACGGCAGGCCGAGCCGGACGGCCAGCTCCTCGGCCTGAGCAAGCAGCTCCGGCGCGGCGCAGGTCACGGCCAGATCAGGCCGGAGCGTGGCGGCGGCTTCGGTCATTTTGCGCATTGATCTTTCATGGCCTGCACTGTATCATGAACCTATTTCTTTGCAAAGCACAGGAAGAGGAAAAGACAAATGAACACAACGCAGCCCGGCGTGATCGCGATCATTCCCGCCCGCTGGCGGTCGAGCCGCTTCGAGGGCAAGCCGCTGGCCTTGATCGCGGGCAAGCCGATGATTCAGCATGTGGTCGAGCGGGCCTGGCAGGTGCCGCTCCTCTCGCGGGTGGCAGTGGCGACAGATGACGAGCGCATCGCCGAGGCCGTGGCATCGTTCGGCGGCGAGGCGGTGTTGACCCGCAGCGATCATGTGTCCGGCACCGACCGCTTGGCTGAGGCCGCCGAATTGCTGGGCATTGTCGAACACGACGTGGTGGTGAACATCCAAGGCGACCAGCCGCTTTTCCCGCCGGAAGTGATCCGGCAGGTGGCGCAGCCGCTCCTCGACGACCCGGCCCTGCCGATGGCCACCCTGATTTACAAGATCATCCGGCCTGAGGAGATCAGCGACCCCAATCACGTCAAGACCGTCTTCGACCGCAACGGGAACGCCCTCTATTTTTCGCGCTCGCCCATCCCTTTTCAGCGCAGCTTGGATGACGGCGTGCCGACCTATTACAAGCACTTGGGCTTCTACGCCTATCGCAAGGGCTTCCTCCTCACCTTTGTGGCCCTGCCCGAAGGCGAGTGGGAGCGTTTTGAAAAACTGGAGCAGCTCCGCGCTTTGGAGTATGGCTACCGGATCAAAGTGGTGCTGACCGAGCACGACTCGATTGAGGTGGACACTCCGCAGGATGCGCTGCGGGCCGAGGCGGAGCTGCTGAACCTATCGTAGCCGTAGGGGCAAAAGATTTTTTGCCCCTACTACGGCAGCATAACATATCTCAAATACAACATTGCGATGAAGAACAAGATCACCATCATCGGCTCCGGCAATGTCGGCGCAGCCGCCGCGCACTGGGCTTTTACGCGCCGACTGGGCAACATCGTCCTTTTAGATGTCGCGGAAGGCATTCCGCAGGGCAAGGCACTGGATTTATGGCAGGCCGGGCCGCTCGACGGCTTCGCGGGCACGGTTGTTGGCAGCAACGACTACGCTGATTCGGCCAATTCTGACGTGGTGATCATCACCGCAGGTCTTGCACGCAAGCCGGGCATGTCCAGAGACGATCTTTTAGCCAAAAATGTGGCCATCGTCAAGGGCTGCGCCGAGCAGGCGGCCCGTTATTCGCCCAACTGCTTCATGATTGTGGTGACTAACCCCATTGACGCGATGGTTTATACGGCGTTCAAGGCCTCCGGCCTGCCGAAGCACCGCATCATCGGCATGGCGGGCGTGCTTGACTCAGCCCGCTACCGCACTTTTTTGGCGCAGGCCCTTGGCGTTGCGCCGTCCGATGTCAGCGCGATGGTCATGGGCATTCACGGCGACAAGATGCTCCCCCTCGTGCGGCTGGCGAACGTCGCTGGCGTGCCGGTCAGCGACCTCCTGCCTGCGCAGCAGATAGCCGAGATCGTGCATCGGACGCAGCACGGCGGCGGTGAAATCGTTAATCACTTGAAAACAGGCAGCGCGTTCTGCACTCCGGGCCTCGCGGCAGTGGAAATGGCAGAGGCGGTGCTGCATGACACACGTCGCGTAATGCCCTGCGCGGCCTGGCTGGAGGGTGAATTCAATATCTCCGGCTGCTTCCTCGGCGTGCCGGTGGTGCTGGGCGCGAACGGCGTGGAGCGCATCCTTGAATTCCAGCTGACCGACGAGGAAAAGCAGGCCCTCGGCGGGTCGGTCGAGGCGGTGCGCAAGCAGATGGAGGAGACCGGGCTGTGATTGCAGAGGCGGCACGTATGTGCGGTGGCGTTCCGCATGGTTGTAGGGGCGGTTCGCGAACCGCCCCTACGGATGAACGCTACGCCGGAGACGCAAAACGTATCTCCGGATACATTGAACGCCTCACCGGATACCTTCAACGCATCCGCAGATACGCTGAACCATACCTGCGGCATGGTTGAACCTCATCGTGGACAGGAAAAAGCTGTCCGTGTCATGCTTCATCCTGTCTTGCAGAACGCTCTGCGGCCTGCGCGAGGCGAACTTTGAACCCATGAATGAAAATGGCGGAGAACAGGATCAGTTTCTTGCAGGAAGTGCTGCAAGGACTCAGCACAAAGAGGTTTGCCCCCTTGGATTTTCTTGGCGCGGGCAGTCTGACGGAACGTGCGCTCTCTCTCGCGCTGGGCGAGGAGCCGCCCTTGATGCCGGGAATGCCTGGCTGCGGAAGGGAATGGCAGCAGCTCGCTGAGGGCCTGCGCAATTTTGAGGTCAGCGGCCTCCGCGTGGTGACGCTGGGCGGCGGCACCGGGCTGTCCAAGATTGTCGGCGGGGACTCGCGGCGGCCTGAGTGGCGGCAGAATCCATTCACCGGGCTGAAGGAGGTCTTCCCGAACCTCTGCTCCCTTGTCTGCGTGACCGACGACGGCGGCTCGACCGGGGAGATGCTCAAGGATTTTCCGCTCATCGGCCTCGGCGACCTGCGCCACGTCCTGCTTTCGTCGGTGCGCAGCTCCACGCTGAAGCGGCAGCACCGCCTTGACGACCGCAAGGCCGCCGAGACAGCCGCCGCCCTGCATGACCTGTTCAATTTCCGCTTCACCAGGCAGCCGGACTCTGCCGAGCAGCTCTGGCAGCAGAGCGGAGTCTGCCCGGAAAGCCTGCCCGCGCCGCTGGCAGGTCTTCTTTCCGACCTGATGCGTCGGCTTTTCAACGACCAGCGGATGAAACCGGCCCTGCGGCGGCCTCAGTGTCTTGGCAATCTGCTGATCGCGGCATCCATCTACGGCAAACTGCCCTCCTTTTTCCGCACCGCCGAGCTGATCGCCAACCAAAAAAGGCTGCAAGCCGCCACGCTGGAGGGCATCGCCGACCTTGCCGCAGCTGTCGGCGCAGGCCGGAACGCGGTCTTCCCCTGCACGGCCACGTCGGCCCAGCTGCAAGTGCTGTACAGCAGCGGCGTGATGGTCACGGGCGAGTCCAAGGCAGGCCAGGCCGAGCGCGGCTGGCCGGTCGAGCGGGTCAGCGTGCGCTTCTCTGAAGAGCCGCATCTGCCGGAGCAGGCCGCCGAGCAGCTCCGCCAGGCTGACATCATCATTCTTGCGCCGGGCAGCCTCTACACTTCGATCATCCCCATCCTTCAGGTGCCGGGCTTGGCCGCCCTGATCCGGGCCAACAGCAAGGCGCTCAAGCTGCTGGCCGCCAACATCTGGGTGCAGCAGGGCGAGACCGACGCGACGCTGGACGCGCCGGAGAAACGCTTCCACGTCTCCGACCTGATCAAGGCCTACGACAGCAACATTCCCGGCGGCATCGAGGGGCTGTTCTCCCACGTGCTGACCTTGGACCTCGCCGACATCCCCGGCTCTGTCCTCCAGAACTACGCCTTGGAGAAAAAGGAGCCGATCTATGTGGACAGCGAGAAGATGCGGGCCTTGGGCCTTGAGCCGGTGCAGGCCCGCATCTTCTCCCGCGACCTGCTCCGGCAGGAGCATGTGGTCCAGCATGACCCGGCGGCGATGGCCGCAGCTGTCCGCGCCCTCTGGGGCCTGAGGGCCAGCGGCTTCTTAGCCGCGCCGCTGCCGCCGACCGTGCGCCGGACATCCGGGCCGGAGCCGCCTGTGAGCATCAGCCCGGACCGTCTGCTGCCCTGCATCCGCCACGAGGAGATCAGCCGGATCGTCAGCGGCCTGACCTTCCGGCATTTCAACCTGCTTTCCGAGCAGCCCAAAGAGATGGAGGCCGAGGCGCGCGAGCAGCTCGCTGACGCTGTCATCGAAATACTCTGGCGGCACCCGGACATTCATCCGGCCCATCTCGGCGCGGTGCGCGGCATCAGCCTGATCAGCGCCGCCCGCTGGAGCCGCAGCCAGAAATGGGACAGCATCCGCTCCTTTTACGATCCAGATGACGGCTGCATCAAAATCCGCCAGGATCAGGCCGAGGATCTCGGCAGTCTGGAAATGCCCCTGCTGGTCGGCCTCGGCCAGTCGCTCCTCGGCAACTACTGCTTGGAGAAGCGCATTGAGCCGGTGCTGTTTCAGGACTTTCAGGCAGGCCGCGTCTACTGGCTGCGGGTGCGCGAGCAGCAGGACTTGAACAGCTTCCTCAGTCTGAGCGAGCTGGACGAGTACCTTCAGCTCGCCCAGATGGCCCGCTCGCCCAAGCAGCGGCGGCTCTACGCCCGCACCGTCAACGGCGAGGAGGGCTTCATGCCGCCGGGCCTGCTCTTCGGCCTGCTCTTCGCCTGGTGCCTGGACAACCGCTTCGCCCCGATCATTGACCACATGATGGCCGTGCGCCGACGCGGCCCCGCCGGGCTGGTGGCCCAGCAGGCCGAGACGGTGCGGCGGCGGGAAAATTTGGTGCGTTTCTTCCGCGAGCGTGTTTTTCGCAGCCGGATTTCATAAAAAAGGCGGTATAATGCTTACAGAAGCATTATCACTGCGAGGAGCTGACGCTGCGCTGAACAGAAACGAGGAGAGCGGAGATGCGCAAAATATTGATCATGGATGACGACGAGCAGGTGCTGTCGCTGCTCTCGCGCTCAATGGAGCGGGCAGGCTTTGCCGCCGCCACCGCCGTCAACGGCCGCGAGGGGCAGCGGCTTTTGGAGAAGCAGCCCTTTGACTTGGTGATCACTGACCTGATCATGCCGGAGAAGGAGGGCATGGAGACCATCAGCTACATCAAGAGGCAGTTTCCTGAAATGAAGATCATCGCCATCTCCGGGGGCGGACGGATCGGGCCGGAGACCTATCTGCCCGCAGCCTTGGAGCTGGGCGCGGACATGGCCTTCGCCAAGCCCTTTGCCATGGACGAACTGCTGAACGGGGTGCGCGGCCTGCTGAACGAATGAGCTGCCTGCCCGCCGCCCTGCCCTGCTCCGCTGTCTGAGATCCGGCCTTCTTCCGTTTTCCGCTGTCATTATGAACCGCCGCAAGCCGGAGCCTGCGCTCCCGCAGGCCCGCTCTTTCTTTTCCGCCATAATGCTGCTCCGGCTGCTGCTGCCGGTCTGCCGCCGCTTCCGCCGCCAGCTGCTGACCGGCCTTGCCGCCCTGCTGGCCAGCGACCTGCTCTACCTGACCATCCCCCGCTATCTGAAAGTCGGAGTGGATGAGCTGGCGCAGGGCGCGGCCACAAACGGCAGGCTGCTGCTGCTTGCCGGTCTGATGCTCCTGACCGCCGCTGTCACCGGCCTGCTCCGCTATCTCTGGCGGACCCGGCTCATCGGCCTTTCCCGGCACCTGGAGACCGACCTGCGGGAACGGCTGTTCGGCCATGTTCTGCGCATGGATCAGAGCTTTTTTGACCGCCGCCCGCCGGGCGAGATCATGGCCCACGCCACCAACGACCTCGCCGCCGTGCAGATGGGCTTCGGCATGGGTCTGGCCGCAGCCGCCGACGTGACCGTGATGTCCTCGGTCGCGGTGCTGTTCATGCTCGGCATCAGCCCGTCCCTGACCTTGACCGCCGCCCTGCCGCTGCCGCTGCTGGCCATCTCGGCCTGGCTGCTCTCCCGCGAGCTGCACAAGCGCTTCGAGCGGGTGCAGGAGCAGTTCGGCCTGCTGACTGAATTCGCCCGCAACACGCTGATCTCCATCCGCCTGATCAAAAGCTGCACCCGCGAGGAGCAGCAGATTGAGGACTTCGAGCGGATCGGGCAGGAATACGTGCGCCGCAACATGCGGACAGCGGTGATGCAGGGCCTGCTACTGCCGGTGGCGATGCTCACCGGCAGCCTCGGCACCCTGCTGGCGCTGCACTCCGGCGGCAGGATGGTCATCAGCGGCGCCATCACCATCGGCGATTTTGTCGCCTTCATCACCTATTTCGCCATGCTGGCCATGCCGCTGACCACGGTCGGCTGGGCGGTGGGCATCGTCCGGCGCGGCCTGACCTCGCTCGCCCGCATAGGCCGCCTGCTCGCCGCTGAATCGGCCTTGGAGCGGAGCCTGCGCAGAACATCCAGCCCGGCCATTCTTCAGAGCCGACCGCAAATTTCGCTGCGCAAACTCCGTTTCGCTTATCCCGGCACAATCACGCCCGCGCTGATCGACATAAATCTGGAAATCGGCCCCGGCGTGTTCGGCATCAGCGGCAGGACCGGCTCCGGCAAATCCACCCTCTGCCGCCTGCTGGTCCGGCAGTATCCGGTGGAGGACGGCACCTGCTTTTTCGCTGGCCACGATGTGAACAGCCTCGACCCGGCACTGATCCGGCAGCATGTCAGTTATGTGGGCCGCGACACCCTGCTTTTCTCTGGCACGGCAGGAGAAAACATCAGTCTCGCCAAGCCGGAGGCGGCGCAGGAGGCGGTTGAGGAAGCGGCGAGGCTGGCGGGCATTCATGACGAAATCATGGCCATGTCCGACGGCTATCAGACCCGGATCGGCGAAAAGGGCCTGCGGCTCTCCGGCGGCCAGAAGCAGCGCATCGCCCTGGCCCGCGCCCTGCTCGCCGACCGGCCTGTTCTGATTGTTGACGACGCGCTCTCCGCTTTGGACGCGGAGACCGGCGAGCAGGTCTTCGCCGCCCTCCGCGCCCGCCAGCAGGGCCGGACGCTGGTGCTGATCTCGCATCAGGTGCGGCTTTTCGCGGCGGCGGATCAGGTGCTGCTGCTCGACCAGGGCCGTATCGCCGACTGCGGCAGCCATGAGGAGCTGCTGGCCCGCAGCGCGTACTATCAGGAAGCGGCCCGCAGGCAGCAGGGCAAGGAGGATGAGGATGCGCAGCTTCGGCTACTTTGAGGAAGGCAGGATCGGGCGCGTCTCCGACTTGCAAATCTGGCGGCGGATCTTCCGCCTGAGCCGCGAGCACCGGGCCAGCATCATCTGGAGCATGACGCTCTCGCTCTGCGTGACCGCCGCCGCCATTGTCCAGCCCCAGCTCATCCAGCAGGGCATTGACTCCTTCATGACCGCCGAAGGCGCGGCGGCGGAGCGCATGGACGGCCTGCTCCGCGTCGCCCTGCTCTACGGGCTGGCCGCCTTGGCCGCGTTCGGCGGCGGCTTCGCTCAAGTGGTGCTGCTGGAATACATCGGCCAGTCCATGATGCACAAGCTGCGCGGCACGCTCTACCGGCATCTGCTTTCGCTCGATCTCGCCTTTTTTCATGCCCATCCCGCAGGCCGCCTTGTCACCCGGCTGACCAACGACATCCAGAACATGAACGAGATGTTCACGCTGGTCATGGTGACGCTGTTCAATGACATCCTCAAGCTGACCGGCATCCTGCTGGTGCTGTATCTGACCAATGTCCGGCTGGCCCTGCTGATGACCCTTTTTCTGCCGGTCGCCCTGTTTCTCACTCATTTTTTCTCCAAAATCGCCCGCGAAGGCTTCCGGGCCATCCGCAGTCAGCTCGCGGTGGTCAACGCCTTCATCCAAGAGCAGGTCTCCGGGATCAGCGTGCTCCAGCTCTATGGCCGGGAGGAGGACAGCCTGGGCAAATTCCGCGAGCTGAACCAAGTTTATCTCGACCGCAACCTCAGTCTGATCCGGGTCTTCGGGGCCTTCATGCCGCTGACCGAGGCTCTGTCCACCCTGGCGGCGGCCATCGTGCTCTGGCACGGCGGCGGCGAGGCGCTGCGGCAGCAGCTGACCTTGGGCGAGCTGACTGCCTTCCTCGCCTACATGCGCCTCTTTTTTCAGCCGATGCAGGAGATCGCCCGCAAATACTCGGTGGTGCAGTCGGCCTTGGCCTCGGCGGAGCGGCTTTTCGAGCTGCTCGACATCTCCGGCAGGATCATCGAGCCGACAGAGCCGCTGGACGGCGGGCGGATCCGGGGCGAAATCCGCTTTGAGGGGGTCAGCTTCGCCTATCAGGAGGAAGACCGGAACGGTGCCGGGCGCGAGCAGGGGCGAACAGTGCTGCATGACGTTGACCTGCACATCCGGGCAGGAGAAACGCTGGCTGTCACCGGCCCCACCGGCGCGGGCAAAACCACTTTGGTCAGTCTGCTGGTCCGCTTCTACGATCCCGCCGCCGGTCGCATTCTCTTGGACGGTCATGACCTGCGCGAGTTCGCTCCGCAGACTTTGCGTCGCAAAATCGGTTTAGTGCTGCAAGATCCGCTGATCGAGCCGGACACTGTGCTGGCCAACATCCGCCAGGATGTCAGACTGAGCCGCTCCGAGGTGTACCAGCTCTTGATCCGCACCGGCTTGGAGGCTTTCATCGCCCGGATGCCGCAAGGGCTGGACACCCGCATCGGCGAAGGCGGCCTCGACCTTTCCGCCGGAGAGAAGCAGCTGCTGGCTTTTGCCCGCGTCCTCTGCCGCGACCCGGCAGTGCTGATTCTTGATGAGGCCACTTCCTCGGTGGACAGCGAGTCGGAGCGGCTGCTGGAACAGGCGGTGCGCTCCGGTTTTGCCGGGCGGACGGTGCTGCTCATCGCCCACCGCCTGTCCACGGTCCGCCGCGCCGACCGGATCGCGGTCTTTGCTCAAGGGCGGCTGGCCGAGCTGGGCAGCCATGATGAGCTGCTGGCCCGGCAGGGGCTGTACGCCGGGCTGGCGGCATCTGACCGGCAGGACGGCGGCGGGCCGGACTGATTTTTATTTCTGTTGACACCGCCGCCGGTGCAATGCTATATTTTGCCGCTTGAGCCGGGCACGTCCGGCTCTTTTTCTTTTTTTCCCTCACCCTTCTCGCTCTCCGTCAGGATCGCAGCGAGGGCCACTATGACCACGAGGAGGAATCATGCGTCATTACGAAACAACTTGGATCATGCGCCCCAGCCTGGGCGAAGCGCAGTTTGCGGAAATCATCGACCGCACCGCCGCCATCATCACCGGCGACGGCGGCACGGTGATTGACATCGCCCGCTGGGGCATCAAAAAGCTGGCCTATGACATCAAAAAAGAGTCGCAAGGCTGCTATGTCTGCATGAATTTCGCCGCGCCCGGCGCCACGATCAAGGAGCTGGAGCGGATCTTCCGCATTGACGACCGGCTGCTGCGCTACCTGACCGTCAAGCTGGCCGATGCGATTGACGCGGCAGGCATTGAGCAGGAGAAGGAGCGGATCGCCGCGCTGGCCGCCAAGGCCGCTGAGGCAGCCGCAGCTCTGGAGAACGGCATGGAGGCCGCGCAGGACGCGGACGCAGCTGACGAGCTGGCCTGACCCCCCATGACATTATCCATCATCAGGAGACACCAATCATGACCGCCCCGAAAAGCAAAAAAGTGTTCCACCGCCGCAAGGTGTGCAGATTCTGCGCTGAAAAGATGCAGGAGGTTGACTATAAGGATGTGAAAATGCTGAGAAATTTCGTCACCGAGCGCGGCAAGATCGTGCCCAAGCGGATTTACGGCACCTGCGCCCGGCATCAGCGGCAGCTGACTGAGGCGGTGAAGCGCGCCCGCCATCTGGCGCTGCTGCCGTATTCGGGCATCGTTCAGTATTAATTCCGCCGTGCCGCTGCGGCCTGAGCGCGGTCAGGCCGCAGGGAGCCTGCTGCTGGCCGGGGCCTTCCTGCTGCCGACCGCTTTCCCTCAGCTCTTCAGCTGGATAGGACTGCTGCTCGCGGTTCCGGTTTTTCTCCTCCTGCAAAACGAGGAGGAGGCCAGAGCGTTGCGGCAGCTGCGGCAGGGCCTGCTGGCCGCCGGAGCCGCCGCGTTGCTGCTGGGCCATGGGTGGTGGTTTTTATTTCTTTTGGCCGCTGCGCCGCTGGCGTGGACTCTGCACCGCAGCGCGCAGAGCGGAGCTGATCCAGCGGCGGCGGGCGGGGCCGGTCTGGCTGTTCTCAGCGGCTGCTGGCTGGTTTTCTGGACGCTGCGCGGCCTGCTGACCGGAGTCAATCCGTATGCCAGCCTGCTGGCGGATTTGGACAGCTCGCTGGAACAGCTCATGGTCATCTACCGCTCCAGCGGCGAGCTGTCAGGCGACCTGCTCCAAGAGCTGGAGCTGGCGGCAGCGGCACTGCGGAAAATTCTGCCCAAGGTGCTGCCCGGCCTGCTGGCCAGCAGCGCGGTCTTCACGGTCTGGCTGAATCTGACCGTCAGCAGCGGCCTGCTGCGCCGACTGAGGCCGAAGCAGGCCCCGTGGCCGGAATACCGCCTCTGGCGGCTGCCGGACAACCTGATCTGGCTGCTGATCGCAGCGGCGCTGCTGGCCATGACCGGCGCAGGCGGCCTTGAAACCGCCGGATACTCTTTAGCCGCTGTAATGCTGCTGCTGTATTTTTTTCAGGGCGCGGCAGTGTTCGCCGCCCTGCTCTGCCGCTGGAACGTGCCTGTTTTCTGGCGGATTGTCTTGTATATTTTTGCAGCGGCCCAAGGCTGCGGCATTCTTCTGCTGACAGTGGCAGGAGCGGCGGACACTTGGGCCGACTTCCGCAAACTGGCTCAGAACGGACAGCCGCCCAGCCGCTCCTGAGCATGTCAACACCCACGAGGATGCAATCATGGAAATCATATTGAAAAAAACCATCGACACCTTGGGCCGCGAAGGCGAGGTTGTCAACGTCAAGCCCGGCTACGCCCGCAACTTCCTCATTCCGCAGAATTTTGCGACAATGGTGAGCAAGGCCAGCTTGGCCCGGCTCCAGAAGGAGCAGGCCGCCATCGCCAAACGGCTGGAGGAGGAGCGCAAGGCCGCCGAGGCGCTGGCCGCCCAGTTAGTCAACATGACTGTGGTGCTGGGCCGCAAGACCGGCAGCGAAGGCCGCCTCTTCGGCTCCGTCACCAGCGCGGACATCACTGATCAGCTTGCGCAGATGGGCGTGCAGATTGACCGCAAGGCGGTGATGCTCAAGGAGCCGATCAAAAGTGTCAGCGAAAGCCGGGTCACAGTCAAAGTCGGCTACCAGATGACCTCGGAAATCACCGTGCAGGTGGTGCAGGAGATCGCCGCAGAGACTGTGTGAGGCGGCGGCCTGCTTCCTCCTCTTTTTCCTGCAAACGTGCTGCGGCGCCGCGCTTCCTGCGGCAGCCGCAGCTTTTTTCCAGACAGCAGGCAGAAATTGCCGCCCCGTGGTGATATCGCAGTTGTCTGATCAGCCCTCCTTTTCTCCGTCCCTGCGGCGGAGCGGCGAGCAGCCCGCCGCAGGCCGCCTGCCTCCTCAAAACGTGGAGGCGGAGCAGGCGCTGCTCGGCACGATCATGATTCAGGAGCAGGCACTGCTCAAAGTGGTCGAGCTGCTGGTCCCAGAAGATTTTTACCGGGAAAGCCACCGGGTCATCTTTGAGGCCATGCTTTTCCTCTTCGAGCAGGGGCAGCCGCACGACCTGATCACCGTCTCCAGTTATCTCAGCGACCAGAACCGGCTGGAGAAAGCGGGCGGCTCCGCCTACATCACCCAGCTCACCCAAGTCATCCCCTTTGTCGGCACGCTGACGCATCATGCCCGCATCATCCGGGAAAAGGCTGTCTTGCGCAGGCTGATTCAGACCAGCAGCGAGCTGGCGGCCCGCTGCTATGACGCGCAGGGCGAGATTGACAAGCTGGTGGACCAGGCCGAGCAGGCAATTTTTGAGGTCGCCCAGTCGCGCAAGAAGCAGGGCTTTGAGCCGATGAGCCGGATCGTGCCGAAAGCCTTTGACCGGATCACCCGCCTGTCGCAGCGGCGGGAGCACATCACCGGCGTGGCCACCGGCTATGCCGAACTGGACCGCATGACCGCCGGCCTCCAGCCCTCG
Organism: Candidatus Electronema sp. JC; assembly: GCF_048287365.2. Classification (NCBI taxonomy): domain Bacteria; kingdom Pseudomonadati; phylum Thermodesulfobacteriota; class Desulfobulbia; order Desulfobulbales; family Desulfobulbaceae; genus Candidatus Electronema; species Candidatus Electronema sp. JC. Next base: position 39,603 of record NZ_JBLWEM020000032.1, read on the forward strand.
GACTTGGTCATTCTGGCGGCGCGGCCCTCGATGGGAAAGACGAGCTTGGCCATGAACATCGTTGAACATGCCACAGTGTCGGGCAAGGTACCGACCGCTGTCTTCAGTCTGGAGATGTCCTCGGAGCAGCTGGCCCTGCGGCTGCTCTGCTCGGTGGGCAAGGTGGATGCGCAACGTGTCCGCACCGGCCACCTGCTTGATCAGGACTGGCCCAAGCTGACCAGAGCGACCGGAATGCTCACTGAATCGCCCATTTTCATTGACGACACCGCAGGCATAACCGTGCTGGAGATGCGGGCCAAGGCCCGGCGGCTGAAAGCGGAGCATGATCTC
>NZ_JBLWEM020000033.1:0-35118 GCF_048287365.2 Candidatus Electronema sp. JC
ACAAATTGACGCGAGCATTCTTTGCATGAAAATTTCTTTTTTCCATTTGCTATGGAACCATTTTTAACAACAGCTGAAGAGCCGCATTTTGGACATTGCATGACTTTTTTCCCCATCGTTGATTTTTTTTATCGAACGGCTAATCCCTCCTTTGAAAGCCAAGCGGTGAAGGCGTACCCGAAAGTCCGCTTTTCGCTATTATATTGTTTTTAATGATAAATTCAATATATTTTTCAGGTGCGACCCGCCTTGTCACTCATAAATCACCATTACCGAAATATATATGCAGCTCGATCACCCTTCACCTGCAAAAGAGCTTTTTAAAAACTTGGCAGCTCTTTTCGAGAAGATAAAGAGCGCGGCAAATTAACTAAACAATTTCCTTTCAATGCTGATGCGCCTGCTGCATCTGATCAAAACGCACTGGCTTGCCTGCACAGGACTTACGCTGGCAGCCATCACCGTCCTCTCGCTCCGCCCGGTGACTGTGCCTGATGTGCCGGGCGGCGACAAGACTCTGCACTTAGTCGCCTACGCCGCGCTCATGTTCCCTGCCGGCCTGCGGCGGCCAAGACGCATCGTGGCAGTCTTTCTCCTGTTCTTCCTCTACAGCGGCATGATTGAGCTGATCCAGCCGTATGTGAACCGTTGCGGCGAATGGCTGGACTTGGCCGCCAACACCCTCGGCCTTGCCTGCGGCCTGCTGTTTGCCGGGCTGCTCCGCCGTCTGACAGGCAGCCCGTCCTCAATCCGCCCCTTCAGCTGCGGCGAGTAAGAATTACTCAGTCAGTCCCGCACCGCTTGCAGAGACATGGCTGCGGCCTTATCCTTGTTGATTGACTGCTGTCAGCTGACTGTTCAGCGTCCACAGGTCATAGAGATAGCCGAAAAAGAACAGGCCGCCGGTGAACAGCCACAGGATGCCGGTCAGCCATTTGCCCATGTACATGCGGTGCGCTCCGAAAAATCCAAGAAAAACAAGCAGCAGCCAAGCTGCGTTGTAATCCTTGGCGCCTGGCGTGAAGCGGAGGTCGGCCTGCCGGTCCATGCCGGGAATCAGAAAGAGGTCAATGAGCCAGCCAATGCCGAGCAGGCCCAAGGTGCAGAACCAGATGGTGCCGGTGACCGGTTTGCCGTAGTAGAAGCGATGCACACCGAGGAAGCCGAATATCCAGAGAATGTAGCCCATTGACACGCTGTGCGTTCCGTTTTTCACCATGTTTGTTCTCCCTTGATGTTGTCGTGCAGCGCGGCAATCCGCGCCAGTGAAGTTTTGATCCGTTCTTCCGCGATCAGCCCCTGATCCAGCAATTCCTGCACAGCGGCCATGCCCTCGCCCAGAGACTCCGGGCGGCGGCTGAGATTGTTGCCGACAATCAGCAGGTCTGCTCCAGCCAGCACCGCCCGCCGCACCGCCTCTTTATATCCATAATGGTCAGTGACGGCCTTCATTTGCAGATCATCGGTGATGAGCAGCCCGCTGAAGCCGAGCCGCTGCCGCAGCAAGGCCGTGACCGCAGGCGAGAGGCTGGCGGGCAAGCCCTCCGGCTCCAAGCCGCGATGCACGACATGGGCGGTCATCACTGCGTCAGCCAAGCCGTCGCAGATGAGCAAGCGGTACGGCTCCAGCTCAACCTCCTGCCAGTCTGCGGTAATGTCCACAAAGCCGAGATGTGTGTCGCCTTTCGCGCTGCCGTGGCCGGGAAAATGCTTGAGACAGCAGGCCACGCCGTGCTGACGATGCGCCTCAATGAAAGCTCGGCAGCAGTCGGCGGCGCAGGCCGGATCGCTGCTGAAGCTGCGGCCATAGCGGGCGATGATCGGGCTGGCCGGATTCAAATTGAGATCAGCGACCGGCGCCAGATTGAGGTTGATGCCATGTTCAGCGAGCAACGCGGCCATCGCCGCTGCTGACGCGGCGCAGCGTTCCGGCCCGCATTTGCCCAGCTCCTCCGCTGTTGGGAAGGCAGGAAAACCGTCCCGCTCCTTCAGCCGCCGCACCTTGCCGCCCTCCTGATCGACAGCAATCAGCAGCGGCGCGGCGGCCAGCCCCCGCAGCTGGGCGGTCAGCTCCTTCAGCCCGGCAGACGAGCTGAAATTCTGAATCGAGCCGTCCACGTTGCGGTCAAAAAGGATCACGCCGCTGGGCGGATTCCGCTGCAAGGCAGCGGTCAGCCAGTGACTGTCGTCAAGCGAGCAGCTGTCAAAGCCGACAAGGAAAAGCTGGGCAAGGTTCATGGCAGCCACGGAAAATGATGAGCCGGGAACGCAGGAGCACTGGGTCATTTCATACCATAACGCAATCCGGCAAGGGAAGCAAATTGATTGCAAGGGAAGCTGTGGGTAAAAATTACTCACTGTCGGCCTTGGGTGAGTAGAAAATACTCAATTTAATTGGAACGAGAATCGTTCTCATTGTCAATTGCAAATAAAAAAATAATTTTTATTAATCAAAACAATATATTGCTTAAAAAGTACCACAAATATGCATATTGCCTGAAAACTGGCACGGTTCTCGCATAACGAAGGCGAGTCGGCAGAGATTGGCACAAGCCCCCTGACTTCATCCGCAGCATTCAAACGGAAGTCATGCTTCCGTCCTGTATTATTTCTTTATTTTTCTGGAGGAGAAAAAACATGGCCCAACAGCCCGCATCAAAACGATTTTTTTACCTGCTGACAGCGGCAATGACGCTGTTCTGTTCTGAGGTCTCTGCCAACGCCTCGGCGCAGGATGTGCATGAGCTGGCGGACATCTGCATGTACTCCCAACGCGTTCTCAAAGATTACGCCTTGGTCGGCATGGGAGTGATGTATCACAACCCCAAGAAGGACATCGAGGAGAACATCAAGACCATCGGCAAATACTTCAAGGACATCGAAAGCCACAAGCTGAATGACAAGCTGATGGCCGAGGTGGTTGAGGTGGAGAAGACGTGGAACGAGATCAAGCCAGAATTTGAGAAGGCACCGGACAAGGCGAAGATGAGCGAGCTGCGCAAGAAGGTGGAGGCGTACACCGTGCGCTGCGAGCAGGTCGCTGAGGACTTGGCCAAGGACACCGGCATCAAAGGCGAGCATGACGTGGTGCTGGTGGCCGAGCTGGGACTGGAGTCGCAGCGGCTGGCCGCGCTTTACCTGATGAAGGCTTGGGGTGTGGCTGATGCCGAGTATGAAAAGGAAGTGAGCCAAGTCGTTGATGAGACCGAGCGGATTTACCAGGAGCTGCTGGCCGCTGACGAGAAGCTGGTCTCCAAAGAGGTCAAAGCGAAGCTGCAAACCACGGAAAAGGATTTCATCGCCTTCAGCGTGATGGCCAAGAGCAAGTCAGGCCGTTTCATGCCCTCGGCGGCGGAGGAGAACGCCAGCAAAATCTTTGAGGCGCTGCGGGAGATTCTAGTCATGGAGCAGAAATTAGTTGAGGGTTCCGTGTCAGGATATTTCACTCCGGTGGCGGATGAGAAGGACGCTGGCCTGTTTGACAAATTCACCGTGATCGTTCGGAACAAAGAGGAGGAGAAAGCATGAAGACCGCATCCTTGAAGGTGTTCGCCGCCGCCGTCCTGTGCTGCGCCATGAGCGCGGGCAGCGCCGCAGCCAGTGTCAGCCAGCATGAGCTGACGATGATGGAGACCGCCCAAAACGTCGAAATCGCCAGTCAGAAGATCGCCAAGTCCTATTTTTACAAGCACTTGGATATTCGGGCCGATCATGCGGGCAAAGACTTGGAGGACACGGTCTCCCAGCTGCGGAAGGACATCCTCACCCTCCATCAGGGCATCAAGGGCAGCGACAAAGAGGAGAAAAACATCGCCGTGTTTCTCTCCTACACCCGCGATGAGCTGGACAAGGCGCTGACCAAGCCCTACAGTCAGGAAGTCGGCGCGCTGATGATCGACTTCAGCGAGTCTCTGCTGGAAGGCGCGGATTTTCTTTCAGGACGCTACGGCAAGGGCAAGACCGGCGAGGCGGCGATGCTGGCCGAGGTCGAGCGGCTGACCTTCCTGCTGGAGCGGGTGAACAAGTACTACATCATCCACAAGGCGGGTTTCAAAGACTACAACAATATCGTGCAGCTGGAGAAGGCGGTGCAGGATTTCGAGGCCAGCTTGGCCAAGGTCAACGCCTATGGCAGCTATCCTGACCAGGTCAAGGAGAACGTGGCTAAGATCAATCAGTTCTGGCCGGTGGCCAAGGAGTTTTATCTTGGCGTGCAGCAGAACGCTCTGCCGGTGATCGTGCTGGCCTCCACTGACAAGCTGGAGAAGGAAGTTGATGCCCTGAGGACCTACCATCAGGGCCAGATCGACTGACAGCCCTGCTGGACAGATGACTGAAAAGGCCGGGAGCTGCGCAGCTCCCGGCCTTTTTCACGTTCAGCCCCGGCTTTTCATCTCCTTCATGATCACCATGCCGACCTTGAAGTGCGGCTCCTCCTCTCTCTTGACGATGCTGTAAAATTCGCAGTTGTGACAGTCGCTGCAAAATTTCTGCATGTAAGTGCCCTGCGCGTCCGCGCCTTTGCAGAGAGTGCCGGCGATGACCCAGCAGCAGCGCCCGCCGTTTTTGCCGCCGTGAATGCCGTCCGCCCGCCGCTCATCCGCTGCCGGACAGACTCCGAATTCATGAGCCTTCGCGCCGCCCGGCCCCCGCTCGCATTGCTTCACGTCCCAGCAATTCTTCTTTTCCATTTGCTTTCTCCTCGCTTAGGTGTTTGCACACAATAGACCTCTTGCATAACTGCCCCTGCGCTCCGTGGCTGCGCCAAGCATCTGTGCGATGCCGAGGCGAAAAATTTTTCGCCCCCGCACAGGTTGCGGCTTCTGCAAGAGGTTCAAATAAAAATAAAACAGGCGCAAGTCAGCCGCTGAAGGCTGGCCTGCGCCTGCATGGCACGCGCTTCCGGTTTTACTTCTTTTCAGCCTTGATCAGCTTGTCCACGTAGACGAACTTGGCCGTCCCGCCGTCCTTCTCCACCTTGGTCAGATACACCTTGTCCATGCCCCGGCGGTCCTCCGGGCCGAAGGAGACGGCAATGCCGCCCGCGTCATAGTTCGACATGCCTTCAAGGGCGGTCTTGACCGCGTCGGAGCTGACCTCGCCCTGAACGTTCTTGACCGCCTGATGCAGGACGCTGGCAGCAAGATAGGCTTCAAAACCGCCGAAATCGTAATCCGCCGCCGCTTCGCCCATGTCCTGCTGATACTGTTTGACAATGGGCAGCGAGCTGTCCCAAGGATCAGGCACCACCTGGCTGACATAGACATTGCCGCTCTCTGTCAGCCGTTCGGCCAAGGCTTTGGAGCCGACAAAGGAGATGTTGATCATCGGCGCCTTGTAGCCCATTTTATGCCACTGATTGATGGCCAAGGCGCAGGGCCGCGCCGTGCCGACTAAAATCACCGCCTCCGCCGCATTGCCCCGGACCTGCCGCACCGCGCCGCCCACGGAAACCGTGTTGCGCTTGTAGTTCGGCACGCTGCTCCAGAAGGCGTTCCACTCGTCAACGCCTGCCTCTTCCGAAGGAATCGGCGGCACCGGCGGCACGATCTCCATGCCCTTAATTTTGTCCAGCGCCTTGACCGCGCCGACAACGCCGACCAAGCCGAACGAGTCGCGCTGGACAAAGAGGCTGATTTTTTTGATGCCCAAATCCTCGTGCAGCCGCCGCATCATGTTTTCAATCTCCGCCCCGTAGCTGGCGCGCAGGGCGAAGGAATAGGGATTCGCGGCTGGATCGCTGAGAAAATCAGCCCCTGTGCCTGCGCCGAAAAAAACAGTTTTGTTTTCGTTGGCCATCGGCACAGCGGCTTTGGCAGTGGGCGTGCCAAGATAGCCGAACAGGGCCAGCGCGCCGTCGCGGATGAACGCCGCTGTGTTCTGCCGGCAGAGATCCGGCTCATAGCCGTCGTCCTTGGTGATCAGCTCAATCTCTCCGGCAGCGCGTTTCTCAAAATACAGCCGCGCCCCTTTGGCCATCTCCTTGCCGAGCAGGGCCGTTGGGCCAGTAAGGGCGCAGGACTGGCCGACTTTGGCCGCCGCGAAGCTGCTGTCCGGCAGAAGCAGGCAGCATGCCGAGAGAGCAATCCACAACCTTGTTTTCATCTTCATGTCCTTGTCTGATTGGATTATGCCGACGGAGCCGTTTTCTCCAGCTTGAACGCGGCGACCGCCTCGAGCATGTCGTCGCCCATCGCCGCCATCTCGCGCATGGAGATGGACGCGCCCATCGTCTCCTGCGCGGTATCCAAGCTGATGCCGCCGATCTCCTTCATTTTTCCTGCCAGCTCGGCGGTGGTTCCGGCCTGCTCCTTGGACACGGCGGCCACGTCCTCAATCAGCTCGGCCACCTCATTCGAGCGGGAGGTGATCTCCTCCAGCTTGGCCAGCGCGTTCTGGGACAGCTTGGTGCCCTGCACAACCTCCTGGATGCTCGCGTCCATGCTCACGCCCGCCTCGGTGATCTCGCCGAGAATGTTGCGGATCAGCGTCTCAATCTGGCGGGTGGAGACGGCGGCCCGCTCGGCGAGCCGCTGGATTTCCTCAGCAACAACCGCGAAGCCGCGTCCTTCCTCGCCCGCCGCAGCGGCCTGGATCGAGGCATTCAAGGCCAGAATTGAGGTCCGGTCGGAAATTTCGTTGATGTTCCGGGCGAAGTCGCTGATCTCCTGCGAGCTTTCACCGAGCCGCTTGATGGCGCGGGCGGTGTTCTGGACGTTGCTGCGGATGGCCTCCATCGCATGGCTGGTCTCGCGCACCGCCGCCGCGCCGTCCTCAGCCACGTGGCTTGACTCCTTCGAGGAGCCTGCCGACTGCACCGCCTTGTCCGCCGCCTTTCTGATTTCCTCAGTCAGGAAGCCGATCTTTTCGACCGCCTCGTTGATCATCTTCGACTGCGCGTTGTTCTGCTCGGCCAGCTCTCCGGTTGACTCGCTGAGGACGTTGGCGGTGGAGCCGACCTGCTCGGCGGAGTCCTTGATCCGGCGGAAGGCCCGGCCAAGGTTGTCGAGCATCAGGTTGATGGAGTCGGCCAAGGTGCCGATGACATCGTCGGTCACGGTGGCGCGGATGGTCAGGTCGCCGTCGGCCAGCAGGGTGAACTCCTCCAGCAGCTGGATGATCGAGCTGTTCAGCTTGTCATGCTCCTCCTGCCGGGTCTGGATCAGGTTCTCAATAGTGCCGGTCATGGTGTTGAAGTCGCCGGCCAGACGGCCCAGCTCGTCATTGCTGGTCACCCGCGCCCGGCCGCTGTAGTCACCCCGCTCAACTTTGGTCATGACCTCCATGATTTCATCCACCTGCCTCGTCATGCCGCCGGCGACGAGAAGGCTGACCACGGCGATGAGCAGAGCTGCCGCCAAGGCGATGCCGCCGATGAACCACATCAGCTGCGTGATCGGCTGATGCACCTCGTCATAGCTGAGCTCAGCAATGACCGCCCAGCTCAAATCCTTGTACTTGAACAGCTTCCACGAGGAGAGCACTTTCTCGCCCGCGCCGTTGCTGATGATCCGGGTGTCGGTGTTGCCTTTGAACGCGTCCTGCACCGCATCGGTGTCAATTTTTGCTTTAGGATTGAGCAGGGTGGTCTCCACGCCGTATTTTTTCGCATCCGCCGATTCAGAACGCCAGAGCTTGTCCTTGCCGATCAGATAGGTGTCGGCGCTTTGAAAATCCTGTCCGGCAGTGCCCTCGAAACGGCTGCGGATGTCCATGACCGCGTTGATCTGATTGATCGGAATCTGCAAGGCGGCGATCATGATGATCTTGTCCTTGTCCACGATCGGCGCGGCAAGAAAGGCGGCGGCCACATTCTCCCCTGCCGGCTCGTAAAAGCTGTAGTCGCTGACCGTCACGTTCCGCGTCTCGACCGCCTTGGCGACAACGCCTGAGAAGCTGCTGCCCGCATAGGGGCCGGTCAGGATATTGGTCAGATGGTCGCTTTTCTTTTTGGCGGAATAGAAAATATAGCCGTCCGGGTTGACCAAGTAAAGGTCAGGAAAGCCGTAGGCTGCGGTCAGCTCGCTGAGATGGTCGGTCGTCTGCTCATTGACGGTCCGCTTCGGCGTCACCGCGCCCGCCTGATCCATTTCGACCAGAAGCACCCAAGTGGTGTCGTAGAGTTCCACCGCAGTGTAGGAGGAAAGCACGTAGTCGCCGCGATAGTTGATGGTTGTCTCCTCGCCGCTCTCGCCGGACAGGGCGTAGACCACGCTTTCCGTGTCAACAACAAAGGCCGGGTTGGCCAGGGTTGGCTCCTCAAAGTACACTGAGTTGGAGCGGAACATGCCGTCCACGCCGATCATGTAGGACTCGCCCTGCTCGCCGAGGCCGGGCGTGTCCCGCATGATCCTGTCCAGCGCGTCGTTTCGCAGCCGGAAAAGGAACACGCCTTCCAGCCGGTCTTCGTTGACTAACGGCGCGGCGAAATAGGCGACCGCCTCATCTGTGAAAAAGGAGGAGCGGCTGTAGTCAATGAAGGCCGTCTCCTGCAGACCTTTTTTCAGGGCCAGCGCCTCCGCGCTGCCCTCCTCAGCCGCCGCGCCGGCGGGAATGCCGCTGGCCGTGGAGTAAAGCATCTGGCCTGTGGGGCTGATCAGCGTGAGGGAGTCAAAGTCGCGCTGGGACAGCCAGAGCTTCATGAAGCCGACCAAGCTGCTGTCTATCTCCTGCCCGGCGGCCCGGTCGCGGGCCACTTTGAGGAAAAGGGACTGCTGCTGCGGGCTGGCGCTGAAGGTCTGCACATCCTGATACCGCATCTGGAAGTAGTCAACCACCTGCCGCTTCTGCAGATCTCTGATCGCCGCCAGCTTGATGAAAGCCTCCTGCTGGAGGAGGTTCATGGTTTCGGAGATGTTCAGCAGCGTTTTTTCCTGCTGGCTGAAATATTCCTGCAGGGCCTGCTCCTGAAAGGTCAGCGAGCTTTCCAGACTTTCAAAGGACTGCCGCTGAAGCGCCTGGGACGATTTCATGTAGCTGATTCCCGCGATGACCGCCATCGGCACCAAGGAGATCAGGAGGAGCCAGAAGAGCAGCTTGCCCTTGATGCTCCGCTGCCACGAGGTGGTGAGCAGGCCCTTCAGGTTCGCGGCCTTCAGGCGGCTGACGAGCAGCTCCGCCGCTTTTCCTTTCAACGCTTTTGCCATTTTTTCTCCTCTCAATCACAAAGATTATTCCGCGCCTCAAACCGTCTCTGCCGCAGGCGGACGGAGCGCGGGCAGCAGATCCGGCACCAGCAGCAGCGCATCTTCATGCGCAAACAGCCCTTTCAGGAAGGCGGGGTTCAAACCGCTGTCCGCCGTCTCCGCAGCCGCCGCCTGCCGGGGCAGGCCGCTGGCGGCGACGCGGTCCGAAACTTTGAGCACGCAGCGCAGCAGGCCGCCGCCCGCCTCGGCGACCCGCACCACCATGTACAGGCTGCGGGCCGGGACGAAGCGGATGCCGTGCAGCCGGGCCGGATCAAGCACCGGCAGCGTCTGCCGCCGCCAGACGCAGAGGCCGAGCAGCCAGTCCGGAGCAAAGGGCAGGGGCCGCACCTCGGCCTCCCGCAACACCTCCTCAACCTGCCGGGCTGTGAAGAGCAGTGCCGGCTCCCGGCCCAGCACCTCGGCTCCGGTCAGCCGCGCCGTCACTGTTTTCAGAGCCGACCGCTTTGTTCCCTGTTCATCCGGCATATTTTTTTCCATCCGGTGTTTTCCGGCTCGCGCTGTCTTGACAGCGCAGCACAATTTGATCGATCAAATATTGAATGATGCTGCTGCTCAGACCTTTTTTCCGCACCAAAGCGGCCAGCTCCGGCGGCAGCTGCTCAATGCCGAGCCGCAGCTCCTCGTCCGGCTGCCGCCGTTTGAAGCAGGCGACTGTCCAAGCCATGACTTTTTTGAAGGTTTCCTCATCAATAGCGGCGGATTCTTCTTTCTGCCGCTCCGGCGAAGGAGGAGGTTCCGGCTGCGGCTTTACCTCTTCTTGGTCTGAAGGGCAGGCGCAGGGGGCTTCCCCCACAGGTTTAACGTCTTCGGATTCAGGTTCGACGACGGGTTCTTCTTCGTCAAGGAAAGCGAGACGCTTCTCATCCGTGGCGGCAGGCAGTTCGTCGTCCACAGCAGGAGGCTGCGCCTCTGTCTCGGCAGCTTCCTTCGGTTCCGTTATTTTTTCGGTAAAGAACTCATTCTCCGGCTCCTCGTCCGCTGTTTCATCCGCCGTAGAGGCGGTTCGCGAACCGCCCCTACAGAACTCCTCCGGCAGAGCCGCCATGCCGATGCCCCCGCCCAATTCCTCAGCGACCGGGAGCAGCTGGGCCGGTTCCAGCAGCAGCACCGGCGTGTCGCCCCAGATCGTCACCTGCGGGCAGAGGCGGGCAGCCAAGCGCGGGCAGGCGGGCGGCAGCGGACCGGGCGGGTTGATCAGCTCCACGCCGACAGCGGCGATTTGGTCAACGACGAGAAAAACGCCGCGCAATTCCAAACAGACCGCGTCCGGCGGCGGTGTTCCGCCCGGCTGCCGGGCCAGCAGCGCGCCGAGCTGCACGACCGCGCCGCCGTCCTGCCGGAGCAGCGGCACGGCCTCAGCCCAAGGCATCCGGCCAAGAATATCCTGCTCCGAAATGCCCAGCAGAAAGCTGCCGCCCTGCACTATACAGATATTCTTCATGGTTTTGAGCTGAAGAGGCGGTTCATCCGTTCATCTCCGCCGGAACCGCCCCGGAGGTCATGCTGCGGATCAGTTCAATGGCTTCATCTTCTTTGAACGGCTTGGTCATGAAGCCGCGCGCGCCGAGCTGGGAAGCCTTCTCGCGGTATTTGTCCGCGCTGCGGGAGGTGAGCATGACCACCGGAATATGCTGGAATTCCGGCTGGCTTTGCAGTGCCTGCAGCACCTCGAAGCCGTTCATGCGCGGCATCTCCACATCCAGCAGCACCAGATCGGGCTTCTCCTCGCGGATGCGCTCCAGCGCCTCGATGCCGTTGCGGGCAATGGTCGGCTGCCAGCCCTGCTGGAGGAGGAAGTTGGAGACCACTTTGCGCACGCTGATCGAATCATCCACCACCAGCACCTGGAGCGGCTTCTCCTGCTCCGCCGCAGCCAGAACGGCTTCGGCTGCCTCGGCGGTCAGCTCCGCCCATTTTTTCAGCAGATCGTCCGTCTGGAGAATGGGCACCAGACTGCCGTCGCCCATGATGGTCACGCCCGCGATGCAGGGCACGCTGCTCAGATGGCTGCCCAAATCCTTGAACACGATGTCGCGCTGGCCGATGATCTGCTCGCAGACAAGGGCCGCCTGCCTGCTGCCCGACTGCACGGCCAGCACGGCCAGCTCGCTCTCCGGCGGGGCCTCGCCTTCCATGCCGACGCGGAAGCCGGGAATGGCCGCCGGATTGAGCAGCCGCAGCCTGAGGCCGTCCACTTCGCATTCAGCGGCGGCAAATTCTTCCGGCCGCAGGCGGGCCGCGCTGGTGATGTCGTGCATGGGCACGGCGTAGACCTGTCCGGCCAGCCGGGCCAGAACCGCATGAAGCTGGGCCACGGCCACCGGCAGAAGGATGAGCAGCTCCAATCCTTTGCCACGTTCTGAGAAAATCTCAATCGAGCCGTTGAGCAGCGCCACTGCGTCGCGCACCACGTCCATGCCCACGCCGCGTCCGGCAATGCTGCTGACCGCGCCTGTGCTGGAGAAGCCGTGCCGGAAGATGAGCTGAGCCAGCTTTTCGTCGCTCATGCCGCCGACGCGCTCCAGCGGGTAGAGCTTCATGCCCTTGGCGCGGATCGCGTCGTAATCCAAGCCTTTGCCGTCGTCCTTGATCCGCAGGGAGAACTGGCCGCCGCGCCGTTCGGCCTTGATGTGCACAGTAAGCTGGCGGTCCGGGCTGCCGCCGTGGGCCACTGAGTTGCGGAGAATGTGCATCAGCGCGTCGGCCATGGTGTCCCAGACGCGGGTGTCCATCATGATCGACTCGCCTTCCAGAACGAGCTGGGCCGGGTGGCCGGTGCTGCGCTCGGCCTCGCGCACAGTTCGGTGCATCCGGGCGGAGAGCACCGAAAGCGGGGTCATGCGCAGGCCGATCATTTTGTTCTGCACGTCTTTCAAAACCCGCGCCTGCCGCTCAACCGTCCTCTGCCAGGCGATGTTCTCCAGCGCGCTCTGGGTCATGATCGAGTCGAGGTCGCTGACCGCCTCGCTCAGGGAGCGGATGAGAATATTCAGCTCGGAGTAGCGGTCCATCTCCAGCGGGTCGAAATCCTCGGTCAGGCCGCCGCCCGCCTCGCCCGCGCCGCGCAGATAGGGGATGGTGGCCAGCTCGTAGCCCGCCTCCAAGCTGTGATTGATGCTCTTCAGACGTTGCAGGATCATGCCCAGCTCGTTGAGGGTGCCGGACATTGCCGACATCGAGGACTCAAAGCTGCTCAGGTTGATGACCATGTCGCCGCTCAGGCCGACCACCTGGTCAATCCGGCTGATGTCAACGCGCAAGGTGTTGATTCTGCGCACGCCGCCCTGCTGCTGCTCCGCAGCCGGAGCGGCAGCAGGGGCTTCCGCAGAAGGTGTTTCTTCCTGAACCGGCGGCGGAGGCGCGGCTTCTTCCGGCAGCGGCCTGCTCAGTGCTTCTTTGGCAGGCTGCGCCGTTTCTCCGGCTATGATGCGGCTGAAACGGGCTGTGACCGCCGCCTTTTTCTCCGCCGCATCGCCAGTCGGATTCTCGGTGATCCGCACCAGCAGATCCGCGCCCTCCTGCATGGCGGCAACCGCCTGCGGCCCCAGCGTCGGCGACTCGTCGTGCAGCCAGTCCAAGAAATCCTCGAACTCGTGGCCCCACGCCGCCACCGGCTCAATGCCGATCACCGCCGCCGCGCCTTTCAGCGTGTGCACTGAACGGCGCAGCGAGTGCAGATTCTCCCGCAGCAGCGGGGAAAGCGCGGTCTCGCCGTCCACTGCGGCGGCCAGCTCCTTCAGCTGCTGGTCAATGTTCTCCAGATGCTCGGAGGTCTCCTCGCGGAAGCACTCCATCAGCTCTGGATCAATCGCTTGACCGGCAGCCTCCTCTTCCGGGGCGGCGGCGAACAGCTCCTCGTCAGCCGCCGCAAACAGCCCGTCGTCAGCAAGGGCATCCGGCGCGGCTTCTTCCACCTCTTCTTCGGCAAAAAATACGTCCTCCCCCGATGCGGAAGGCAGGTCAGCCGTTTCCGGCTGCGCATCAGAGGCGGACGTAAAAGCGGGCGGCTCCGCAGAGGACGGCGGAGCGTTTGTCATGATATTCTGGAAGCGGGCGGCGGCGGCCTGCTGCCAGGCAGCGTCCGCTCCAGCAGAGTTGTCAGCCAGCCGGGCGAGAATGTCCGCGCCCTCCTGCATGGCGGCCACATCGTCCGGGCGGAGAGCCGGAGCCTCATCGTGGAGCCAGTCTAAAAAATCCTCAAACTCGTGGCCCCAGGCGGCCACTGGTCTGATGCCGATCACCGCCGCCGCGCCTTTCAGCGTGTGCACCGAGCGGCGCAGCGAGTGCAGATTTTCCCGCAGCGGTTCAGAAAGGACAGTCTCGCCCGCCACCGCCGCCGCCAAATGTTTGAGCTGAAGATCAATGTTCTCCAGATGCTCGGCAGCCTCCTCGTTGAAGCAGTCCAGCAATTCCGGGTCAACGGCCTCTTCCTCTTCCTTGTCTGCGTCGGCGGCAAAGAGATCTTCGGCCTCCGGCAGTCCGGCAAATAAGGCTTCCTCATCTTCCGGCTCCTCCCCGCTGTCGGGCAGGCTGGCCAGCGGCGGCAGAGGCGCGGCTTGGGCGGTCAGCATTTCGCGGAACTTGGCGGCAGGATCGCTCGCCCCTGATGCGGGCTGAGGAAAAACAGCGGAAAGCGCGTCGTCGAAGACCGGGAAAACATCCGCCTTCCCTTTGTCCGGCTGCCCGGACTCGGCGGCAGGAAGAAATTCAGCAAAGGGATCAGCTTCCGGCGAGGCAGACGGCTCTTCAGCAAAAAGGTCCGCCTCCGCTTCAAAATCGGTTTCCGGCTCAGAAAAGAGCGGCTCCGCCGGAACAGCGGCTGGAAAGAGCGGATTTTCCTCCGCCGCGTCCGGGCTGACTGCGAAGAGGTCGTCAAACTGAATTTCCGCCGCCTGGCTGGCTTCACTGTCGGTGAAAAAGTCCTCAACCTCTGAGGCGAAGCTCTGCTCCGCCGCCTCTTCTTCCGGCTCCGGCGCGGCGGGACTGTCCGCCTGGACGGCGCGGAACGCAGCCAGCGCAGCCTGCTGCCGCTCTGTCAGGACAGAGGCCGGATCAGCGGCCAAGGCCGCCAGCACCGCCTGCCCCTGCGCCGCAGCAGTCAGCGCCTGCGGATGCAGGGCCGGGGCCTCGTCGTGGAGCCAGTCCAAAAAATCCTCAAACTCGCGGCCCCACGCCGCCACCGGCTCGATGCCGATCACCGCCGCCGCGCCCTTCAGCGTGTGCACCGAGCGGCGCAGCGAGTGCAGGCTCTCCCGCAGCGGCTCAGTCAGCGCGGTCTCGCCGTCCACTTCGGCGGCCAGCTGCTTCAGCTGCCGGTCAATGTTCTCTAAATGCTCGGCGGCCTCCTCGTTGAAGCAGTCCAGCAGCTCAGGATCAACGTCAGGATCAACGGCCCCGGCAGCGGCGGCGGCTCCGCCATTGGCCTCAAAATTCTCACTGAGGTCAAACACTTCCTCTTCAGCCGGGCTGCCGCCGCTGACGGAGAGGAGCTGGTCGAGAATGCCCGCGATCGAGTCGCCGCCGCCTTCGTCAGCAGAGGCGGACGGCGCGGCGGCGGTTTCCTCAGGCGGCAGCGGCGCGCGGCCTTTGGCCTGAAAGGCGGCCAGCGTCTCCTGATGCAGCTCGCCGCCCTCCTGTTTGGCTTCTTCAACGCTGCGCAGGGTGCAGAACGCGTCAATCCGCTGCATGGCATCGCTGAACAGGGAGATCAGCTCCTCGTCCATGACCTGCGTCCCGGCCATGACCTGATCCATGACCTGCTCCAGCAGTCCGCCTGTCCGGCTCAAATCGTCAAAGCCGACCATCGCCGCCGCGCCTTTGATGGTGTGGGCCATGCGGTGCAGCTCTTCAACGGCGGCATCGTCGCGGCTGTCCAGCTTCAGAGTGTGCAGACAGCCGCGCATCTGGGGCAGATAGCCCTCCACCTCGCTCAGGAATTCAGCTGCAATCTCATTGGCCGCCGCGTCGTCCATCTGCCTGTTCCTTCATGAGTTCAAATGAGGCGGCCTCAATTCAGCCTGAGAGCGGCGAGGAGCTTGGTGCTGTCAAAAAGGTCCAGCTCATGCTCGCTGCTTTCGGCCAGATACAAGGCCCTGCCGCTGAGAAATTCCGCAGGCACCGCCGCCGACCCGCCGTCAGCGGGCTGCTGCTCCGCCCGCTGGTAAAGCAGGCGGGTGCCGGTGATCTTGTCCACTGTCACCGCTGTTTTCATCTTGCCGCCGCCGTCGTGAAGAATGAGGACTGTGCGGCTTTTTCTGCGCCCGGCAAGACTGAAGAAAACCGCGAGATTGGTGACCGAGACTATTTCGCCCCGGATGTTGGTCACGCCTTCCGCCCAAGCGGGCAGGAAAGGCAGCGGCCGCAGAGTCTCCAGCTCGCCGACCTCCAGCACCAAGGACAGCGGCACAGCCAGCTGCTGTCCTGCCAGCAGGAAGCAGAGATGCCTGCCGATGGCGGTCAGCGTCTCAGCCTGCGCCGCGCCGGTGTCAGCCAGCTGCTCCCGGCGCAGCGCTCCTGCGGTTTCCTGGTCGATTTCCGCAAGCAGCGCGGCCAGCGCAGTCTCCGCGCCGCTGCTCCCCTGCTGGGCGGCCATGCCTGCGGCCCGGCTCAGGCGAGCAGGCCTGTCACAGCCTTGAGTAGCTCCGCCGGATCAAAAGGCTTGGTCAGATAAACATCCGCGCCCTGCTTCTTGCCCCAGAACTCGTCCGACTTCTGATTTTTGCTGGTCAGCAGGATGACCGGAATGCTCTGCGTTTCCGGCGCGGACTTGATGGTACGGCAGGCTTGAAAGCCGTTCATCTTCGGCATGACCACGTCGAGAATGATCAGGTCAGGCTTCTCCGCCCCGGCCTTGGCCACGCCCTCCTCGCCGTCGCCTGCGGTGACGAGCGTGTATTCCGGGCCGCTGAAGACATCCATGATCAGCTTGAGTTCAGTGGGGCTGTCGTCAACGATCAGCAGTTTCTTTGCCATGTCCGTTCCTTTTTTGCTTGAGGTTCAAAGTTCGTGCTGCGAATCATTCGGCCTGCGCGGCAGCCGGGCGGGAGGCCTCCGGCCCTTTTTTATCCAGAATGCCGTTGACCACGCTGATCAGCTCCGCCGGTTTGAAAGGCTTGGTCAGATAGGCACTGGCAGAGGAGAGGTGGCCCTTGACCTTGTCGATGATCCGGTTCTTGCTGGTCAGCATGACTACCGGAATCTCCTTGGTCTCGCTGTTTTTTTTAAGGATGGAAAGTATCTTGTAGCCGTCTATTTTCGGCAGCATGATGTCCAGCAGCACCATGTCGGGCCGGTCGTCGTTGAGCTTGCTCAGCGCCTCCACGCCGTCCACCGCCTCGATCACCCGGAAGCCGCCGCTCTGCAAGGTCATCTTGATGACCTTGCGGGTGGTGGGGCTGTCCTCAACCACCAGAATGGTGCGTTTGTCAGTCTGATTGTCGATCAGCTGCCGCTCCCTTCTCGCTCCGGCCTGCTCCGGCCTGCCCGCGCCGCCGCCGCCCTCATCCAGCTTCTGGCTGCTGGCGATGTGCTCGACAATCTGCCCGACCTGCTCGGCCACCTTCTGGTAGCGGCTGTCCACCTGAATGATCGGCATCAGCAGGTCAAAATAGGTCAGCGCCTTGTCAAAGTCGTTGAGGTTGAGGTAGGCGGCTCCGGCGTAGAAAAGAATTTTCGGATTGACCTCGGCGGCCAGCACCCGCTCAAAGCGGCCGGCGGCCTGAAGGAGCAGCCGCCGGTCAACAACTTGCGGATCCAGCTTGGCCAAGGCCGACGGCTCGGTGAGCAGGCTGGCCTTGCAGCAGGGACAGGCAGGCTGCTGCTCCTGCGGGGCGTAGCAGAAAGGGCAGCGCATGATCTTCGCCTCCGCCGCGCCGCCCAGCTGGCGTGCCTTCTCCACCTCAGCCAGCACGTCAGGATTTTCCGGCTCCAGACGGTGGGCTTCAGCCAGCGCGGCCTTGATTTTCTTCGGATCCGTGACCGCCCGCGAGAGCCAAAGCCAGCCTGCGGCGTTTTTGCGGTTCTCTTTGACAAAGGCCATCAGCGGCTTCTGCGCCTGCGTGAACTCCAGCCGCTCGCAGAGCCGGACACCTTCGTCAAGAAGCCGCTGCTGCTGATTTTGGACCTCGTCCTCCTCGCACTGATGATCCTTCTGGATCATGGCGTTGATGAGCAGGTTCTGATTGCTTTTATGCACCCGCCGCACCAGATTTCTGCTGTCCAAGAGGCAGCTGCTGACCTGCACGCCTTCCATGCTCAGGAGCTTCAGTGCCGCCTCCTCGCCGACCAGCTTGCCGCAGACCGCGTCGTAAATCGTGCCCTGCACCAGAAAGAGGCTGCCCCGGAATTCCTTGCAGTTCTGCTCGATGCACTGGCTGATGTCGTGGTGATCGCTGCTTTTATGCACATCCAAGCGGCAGGTGGTGCCTTCGGTCTCCATCAGCTGGACAATGCCCACCACTGAGAATTCGCCCAGATCGCTTTTTTTGTGCTGATTTTTCAGGCCGCGCAGGATCGCGTCCGCCAGCTCCTGCGACATGACCGGCTTTTTGAAGACCTGAAAGACCTTGCCTGCCAGCCGCTCCTGCAGCTCCGGCAGCTCGTAGGAGGTGATGACAATGCAGGGCAGATCAGGATGCCTGTCCTGAAGATAGGCAAGGAGCTGAAAGCCGTCGCCGCCGGGCATGACGATGTCTGTGACCACAAGGGAAATGCCCTCGTCCCGCTCCAGCGCCGCCTCCGCCGTCTTGATGTCAAAAGCGTGAACCAGCTCGAAGATGCTGCTGTATTTATTCAGCGTGGAGTTGATCAGTCCGTGAATGACCTGGTCGTCGTCAACCAGCAGTACTTTTTTCATGTGCATTCCTTGCGCGTTGCCGCATCGTCCGCAGATGCCGCTTCGGATCGGTTCAGGAAAATGTCAGGAAAAAATCCGCGCCGGAAAAACGCCGCAGCAGGCGCGGCATGCAAGGGCAGGCGCAATTTCGCAAAGGAAAAGGTCTGCGGGCGGAAACTTGCGGGGCAGGCGCACATTTTTTCCTTCAGCTGCGTGAAAAGCGGAACCGGATAAATGTCCGGCCAAGAAATTCTTCCATCTTAATTAGGCCGACGCTGTTTTGTCAAAACAAATTCATCGCCGTCCAGCCCGCTCCGTGCGGAAAACTTCGCGGCGCAGACCGGACAGCGGCAGACAAGCTGCTGAAAAGACTGCATAGTGGCAGGATTCAGGCAAAGTCTTGAGAATTATTCTCAAAATAATAAATTTCTCAATACCGCAGCCCTGTCCGCTCACGAACCAGATCCAAGGTGACGGCGGCCTTGGCCCGCGCCTTCTCCGCGCCCTGCTTCAGCGTCTGCCGCAGCCAGTCCTCATTGGCCCGCAGCTCCTTGCGCCGCGCCCGCGCTTCGGCGTAACAGTCGCGGATCAGCTCGAACAAATCCTGCTTGAGATAGCCGTAGGCCGCGCCGCCGTTGAGATAGAGGCTGCGCACCTCGGCCATTTTCTCCGGCGGCGCGAAGAGCTTGAGCAGGGCGTAGAGATTGCATTTGTCCGGGTCTTTCGACTCCTCCACCGGCGTGGAGTCCGTCTGCACGGCCATCACCCGCTTGCGCAGCTCCTTGTCCTCCAAGAAGATCGGGATGGTGTTGCCGTAGGATTTGGACATCTTCTGTCCGTCTAGGCCCGGCACAATCGCTGTGGCCTCGCTGATCATCGCCTCCGGCAGGGTGAAGGTCTCGCCAAAGGTGTTGTTGAAGCTCACCGCGATGTCGCGGGCCACTTCCAAATGCTGCTTCTGGTCTTTGCCCACCGGCACCAGCTCGGCCTGATAGAGGAGGATGTCAGCGGCCATCAGCACTGGATAGGCGAAGAGGCCGTGGCTGGCGGCGATGCCTTTGGCGGTCTTGTCCTTGTAGGAATGGCAGCGCTCCAGCAGGCCCATTGAGGTGACGTTGGACAGCGCCCAGGCCAGCTCGCAGACTTCTGGCACATCCGACTGCACCCAGAAGGTGCATTTGTCCGGGTCAAGGCCAAGGGCGAGAAAATCTGCCGCCGCGTCCAGGGTGCCTGCGGCCAGCTTCTTGCGGTCGTGCACGCTGGTCAGGGCGTGGAGGTCAACAATGAAGACGTAGAGGTCGGACTGCTCCATATTGGCGATCATGCTTTTCATCATGCCGAAATAGTTGCCGATATGAAGCTGGCCCGAAGGCTGGATGCCGGAAAGGATGCGTTTCATGGTCTCTGCTGGTTGAAGTGACAGTTGGCGGCAGGCGGAAATATACCAGCCGCCGAGCTTGGCCGCAAGAAAAGCGGCAGCCGCGCTGGCCACATTTTCTCTTGACAAATCCTTTCACAGCTCTATGATTGACTGCATGAGCCGGGCGGCAGGGCCATCTGGCGGTCCACCATCATGAAAAAGGAGGAGTTCATGCAAAAGTATGCGGCAGAATTTGTCGGCACATTCTGGCTGGTTCTCGGCGGCTGCGGCAGCGCGGTGCTGGCCGCAGCCTTCCCGGATGTGGGCATTGGCCTGCTCGGTGTTTCGTGCGCCTTTGGCCTGACCGTGCTGACCATGGCCTTCGCCATCGGGCATGTTTCCGGCTGCCACCTCAACCCGGCAGTGTCGGTCGGGCTGTGGGCAGGCGGACGCTTCCCGGCCAAAGAGCTGCCGCAGTACATTGCCGCCCAAGTGCTGGGCGCAATCGCGGCAGGCGCGGTGCTGTACATCATCGCCAGCGGCAAGGCGGGCTTTGAGGCTTCGGCAGGCTTTGCCGCCAACGGCTACGGCAGCCATTCGCCGGGCGGCTACGGCAGCCATTCGCCGGGCGGCTACGGCCTTTTCTCGGCCTTGGTGACGGAAGTGGTCATGACCATGCTCTTTCTTATCGTCATCCTCGGCGCAACCGACAAACGCGCGCCGCAGGGTTTCGCGCCGATTGCCATTGGCCTCTGCCTGACGCTGATTCATCTGATCAGCATTCCGGTGACAAACACCTCCGTGAATCCTGCCCGCAGCACCGGCGTTGCTCTGTTTGCAGGCGGCTGGGCTGTTGGCCAGCTCTGGCTGTTCTGGCTCGCGCCGATGGTCGGGGCCGTCCTTGGTGCCGCTGTGCACCGCTTTCTCAGCAGCGAGAGCAAATAAGCCTTTGGCCGTTTGATCCTTTTCTTTTATCATGCTCTTCACTGAACCGCTCCGCCGACTGCTCCTGCTGCTCTGCCTGCTCCGCGCAGCCGGGGCTGAAGGAGGCATTTTGTTCTGACGGTCAAAAGAGCAAGAAGACACTCCGCAGCCACGGTTCAGTTTCTGAGCCGTGGCTTTTTTATTGATCTGTGCCATTCAAGGGATGCAATGCAGGCTGATAAATTGAGCAAATACCGCCCCTGTCCCCCGGTGCCGCTGTCCAACCGCACCTGGCCGGACAAAACCATCACTGCCGCGCCGGTCTGGTGCTCGGTTGACCTGCGCGACGGCAACCAAGCCCTGCGCCAGCCAATGAATTTAAGCCAGAAGCTGGAGATGTTCCAGCTGCTGGTGGAGATCGGCTTCAAAGAAATTGAGGTCGGCTTTCCGGCGGCCTCAACCATAGAGTACGACTTCCTCCGCCTGTTAGTCGAGGAGCGGCGCATCCCGGATGATGTCACGGTGCAGGTGCTGACGCAGGCCCGCGAACCGCTGATCCGCAAGAGCTTTGAGGCATTGCGCGGGGTGAAAAAGGCCATCGTCCACCTCTACAACTCCACCTCGACCTTGCAGCGGGAAGTGGTCTTCAAGATGAGCCGCGAGGAGATCATCGCCCTTGGCGTGGAAGGAGCGCGGGTTATCCGTGAGGAAGCAGAGCGGTTCGAGGGCGGGGATATCCGCTGCGAGTACTCGCCGGAGAGCTTCACCGGCACTGAGCTGGACTTTGCTTTGGAAATCTGCGAGGCAGTGGCGGCGGTCTGGCAGCCGAGTGCAGCCCGGCCCGTGACGCTCAACCTGCCTGCCACGGTCGAGATGTCCACGCCGAACATCTACGCCGACCAGATCGAGTGGTTCATCCGCAATCTGAAGCAGCGCGAGGGCTGCCGCATCAGCCTGCACGCTCACAACGACCGGGGCTGCGCCGTGGCCGCCACTGAGCTGGCCCTGCTGGCCGGAGCTGACCGCGTTGAAGGCACGCTCTTCGGCAACGGCGAGCGCACCGGCAACGTCGATATCCTCACGCTGGCCTTGAACATGTTCAGCCAAGGCATTGAACCAAAACTGGACTTCTCCCACATCAACCGCGTGGCCGAGGTCTATCAACGCTGCACCGGCCTGCCTGTGCATCCGCGTCATCCGTATGTCGGCGAGCTGGTGTACACCGCCTTCTCCGGCTCGCATCAGGACGCGATCAGCAAGGGCATGGAGGCGATGGCGCAGCGTCCCGACGGCCTCTGGGCAGTGCCGTATCTGCCCATTGACCCAAAAGATGTGGGCCGCAGCTACGAGTCCATCATCTGCATCAACAGCCAGTCCGGCAAGGGCGGCGCGGCCTATATCATGAATCAGGAATTTGGCTACAAGCTGCCCAAAAAGATGCGTCCCGGCTTTGGCCGGGTGGTGCAGGAGGAGACCGAGCGGGTCGGCAGCGATCTTCCGGCGCAGGCAGTGTTCAAGGTTTTTGAGCGGGAGTATCTTCTCCAGCAGCAAGGAGGCTTCCGACTGAAGCGGTTCGATGTGCTCAAGCGGCATATTGATGATGACGAAAGCACCTCCGCCGCCGAGATTGAAGCGGTCTTGGAGATCAACGGCAGCGAGGTGAAGCTGCGGGGAACCGGCAACGGCGTGCTGGATGCCTTCTGCGCCGCCCTGAAAAAGGACGCAGGGCTAGACTTCTCGCTCACCTCCTACCATGAACACGCCCTGACTGAAGGCGCGGCAGCCAAGGCTGTCACCTACATTGAGGTGATGGACAACAGAGCAGGCGGCGAAGCATGGTGGGGCGCGGGCGTGGACACCGACATTATTATTTCCTCAATCAAGGCGCTGCTGAGCGCGCTCAACCGGATGCAGGCGGGACGCTGATATGAAAAAGATATTTACAGGAGCCGCCTTGCTGCTGTTTGCCGCAGCATGGACGGCGCAGGCGGAGCAGATCGGCGAAGTCAGCACCGTGTTCAAGCTGCTCGGCGCGAATCACAAAATTGTGGTCGAAGCCTTTGACGACCCCGACATTCCCGGCGCGACCTGCTACGTCAGCCGGGCCAAAACCGGCGGCATCAAAGGCTCGCTCGGCTTGGCGGAAGACACCTCGGACGCTTCCATCGCCTGCCGTCAGACCGGGCCGATCACACTGCCAAAGGATGTGGCCAGCGGCAGGCGCGACGGCGAGCGGGTGTTCCGCAAATCCACCTCGATCCTGTTCAAAAAGCTGCAAGTGGTGCGCTTTTACGACCCAAAGCGCAATGTGCTGATCTATCTGACCTACTCCGACAAGCTGATTGACGGCTCGCCCAAGAATTCTGTCTCGGCGATTGAGATCAGACCATGGCGGCAGGAGCCGCCGCCGCCCGTTCCTCAGCCTTGATCCGTTCCCACTGCTCCCGGAGCTGCTCGTCCGAGGGCATGGGCCTGCCGTCGGCAGCAAAGACATGCGGATGCCGCCGCCGCATTTTTTTGCAGATGGAGCTTAAGGCAGCAGCGGACGAGCAGCGGCCCTGCTCCTCGCAAATCCGCAGCAGCAGGGCCAAGACAAAATAGAGATCGCCTGCCTCCTCGGCGATATGCCGGCCGTCGTCGCGGTCAATGGCCTCGGCCAGCTCCGCCGCCTCTTCGAGCAGGTATTTTTTCAAGCTGGCGGTCGTCTGCCGCTGATCCCAAGGGCAGCCGCGCTCGGAGCGCAGGGTTTGGACAATGCCTTCAAGCTGCTGAAAGAGCTTGACAGACTGCGCCGCTTCCGGTTCAGTAGGGTTCTGAACAGCTGAATTCAACGAGGTGCCTCCATGAGCGAGAGAGTGATGTTTTTTCGGCCTTATCCCTTTGCGCCGGGACAGAAAATCCATATCGAGGAGGGGCCGCGCCAGGGCGACTGGGTTGTTGCCGCCGCCGATGAGCGCAAAGTGACGCTGCGCTGCCCGGTTTCAGGCCGGGAATTTGCGTGGGACCGCTTCTGCTACTTCATCGAGGAGCGGGAAGCGGAGTTCCCTGCCCGCAGTCACCCTGCGATGCCGATCAATTTGACCGTGTAAACAATCACTTTTCCGGCCAGCGGGTGGTTGTAGTCCACAGTGACCATGCCGTCGCGCACGGCAGTGACTTCAGCCGGAACTTTGACGACCTCGCCGTCGCGGCCCATGTTCAAGGTCAGAATCATGCCGGGCTGGGGATCAGGTTTGCCGTAAAAGGCGGAGAGGGGAATGTTTTGCACCAGTTCGGGCAGATGCAGGCCGTAAGCATCCTCCGGCTGCACGCATATCATTCTGGCCTGTCCAGGCTCCATGCCGAAAAGGCAGGCTTCGACTGCCGGGCAGACAGTCCCGCTGCCGATGGAAAGGGTCACGGGCTGTTCAGTCCGCTCGATCACTTCGCCATTTTCAAGGGCGGCTGTGTAGGTTATGGTGACGGTGTCGGTCAAAGCGACAGGAGGCATGGTTTGTCCTTGGCTGTTGTTGGTTGGCATTTTTGCCTCTCTATATAAAGGAATTTTCGCGGTCTGGCAAGGCTTTGGACAGGCGGAAAAAGATTGCGCTCCGCCGGAAAAAGGCATATCATTGCGCCCTCAACATACATACACAGCACTATGCGGACGACGTTGAACATTGACAGCACGCTGCTTGAAGAGGCGCGTGTTCTGACCGGCATCAAGGAGAAAACCGCTTTGGTCCGGCAGGGGCTTCAGGCATTGATCGAGCGGGAGAGCAGCCGTCAGCTGGCCGCGCTTGGCGGGAGCGAGCCGGAGCTGAAGCCGGTTCCCCGGCGGCAGTCTGAAGAACGGCGATGATTCTGGCAGACACCTCTGTTTGGATAGACCATTTCCGGGCGAGGGACGAGCGGTTAGTCTCGCTGCTGAACGCCGCGCAGGTTGTCATCCATCCCTTCATCATTGGCGAGCTGGCCTGCGGCAATCTTAAAAACCGGGCCGCGCTTCTCGCCCTGCTCAGGAATCTTCCTGCCGTTCAGCCCGCACAGCACGAAGAAGTTTTGTATTTCATCGAACACAACGAGCTGATGGGGCGGGGAATTGGTTTTGTTGATGCGCACCTGCTTGCCGCGCTTGCCTTGAGCAGCAGCATCCTGCTGTGGACACGCGACAAACGCCTTGCGATCTTGGCTGAGGAGCTTGGTTTGGTCTTCAAAGAAGATCAGCATCCCCTGTGAAAACATGGAACTGGAATGCGCGAAATACGGCGAGAAGATGGACTCGGCTGATGCGGCGTGCAGACATCCGGGCGATTACTGCCAATACCGGAAATCCTGCATGATTCAGTTCATCGAGCGGGAGAACAGGGGGAGCAGGTCGCAAGCGGCGAAGGCTGAAAAGAAGGATTGATTTTCTAAAAAATGTTTATCCAAGGAAGAAAAAACTATGAATCTTCATCTGCATTTCACTGTTGAATACCTGCTGGCCATTATTGCGGGAGTCGCCATTTTAATCACGCCAAAACTGCTGAATTACATTGTGGCGATTTATCTGATTGCGGTTGGTGTGATTGGGATTCTGGGGCTTAAAATATAGCCCTGAAGGCAAAGCCCGCTTGCTGCCAGCACGGAAAACTGTCTGAAGCAATTTATGTGTTTTCTTCGCAAGCTCTTTGGCCGCAGAACCAAGCAGGCTGCGCCGCCAGCGGAGCGGCCTCCCCGTCCAGCCGATTGGAATCTCACCTTTGCCGATTTGATGGCTGAGATGAAGGCCGGGAAGCGGAAATCTGTCGGGCAGCCGGAGCTGGATTGGGCGCGTGATTACGAACGCAGTCTGATTCCGATGGCGATACGGTTTCCGCAGAAAGGCGATGTGTATGAAGTCCTTGAGGATATGGAAGTGGAGTTCATGACCGCATGGGCTGCGCCGTTCACAGGCGGCGGCAAAGGAATGCTCATGAAGGGCGAACGGGTGATTGTGCATTTTGAGCCTGCTGAGGCAAAGCCGATTGGGGCGTATGCAAAGGCCGTGGAATACAAGGCGGTTGAAGAGCGCATGGTACCTGCAAGCGACCGTACTTCGCGGAAATATGGAGGATTTTATTTCTATTTCAGCACGATTGAGCTGAATACGAAGTTTGCGCTGGTGCGGAGAGAATTAATACCTAATGATTCCGTTGTCTAAGCAGAATAACGGCGGTGATTTTGTCATGTTGATTGCAAAAAAAAATGGATAGTAAATCTATATAAAAAATTATTTGTCAATATTATGAAACAATTTTTTATTAGTTACAACAGTAAGGATAGTGCTTGGGCGGAATGGATTGCTTGGCAATTAGAAGAGAAAGGTTTTACTACAGAACTACAAGCATGGGATTTCTTGCCCGGTGAAAATTTTGTACAAAGAATGCATCAAGCTACAACAGAAACAGTTAGTACAATTGCTGTGCTATCACCAAATTATCTATCAGCAAAATTTACACAACCTGAATGGAATGCTGCTTTTTCAAAAGACCCAACAGGGGAACATAGAAAACTGATACCAATTTTAGTGCAAAAATGCAATCTACAGGGTCTCCTTCCTCAGATTATTTATATAAATTTAACAGAGTTGACAGAAGAAGACGCTAAGAAGAAATTAATTTTTGAAATTAAAGAAACAAGATTAAAGCCTATGCTGCCACCGGTTTTTCCTGTCGAGTCATCTCCTCCAAAATTCCCAGGTGAACATAATAACAGAGACGATGTCAATATTACGGATAATATATTCAATATCTTGACAGTAATAAGAAATGAAATGCAAAATATGCATTTAAAAATTGATTCATTAATGGATAGGGTAGAAAAAACGGAAAGATTGATTTATCCTCCTTATTTTGAAATACCAAATATAAATGAATTGGCAACTATGGATTACTTAGGAAATATAGAAGGAAAAATAATTCTTATTAAGTCTGATCTTGATATACCAATACTGAAAGATGATTACGAAATAATTGATCATCCGAAATTTGAACGCGCTCAATTGACTCTCGACGAGGTTGTCAGAAAAGGCGGGAAGGTTGTACTACTTATAACTCAAGGGTTGAGCAAAACGCATTTTGATAAATTTACAATAGTTCCTCTGGATAAACATATTAAATTTCTTTTGAAGAAGAAATTATATACTGTTTATAACTATAACAATATTTACGAATTTGAAGGTATAAAGAAAAAAATAAAAGAGATGAAAAGCGGAGAGATTGTAATCCTTCCAAACCTTGCTACATTAACTGGAGATGAGGCTGTATTTTACAACACTAATTTTCAAGAGAGAAAATTTAACAACACAGGGATAGTAAGATTGCTCAACCCAATCTATGATTATTTTATAATGGATGATTTCAGATCAACTATCAAATGCTTGCCATCAAATGTAGGTTTTTCTGAGAACAAACCATCTTTTATAGGAAGAGGTGTTGAAAATGACTTGTCATCATTGTCGATGTTGATTAATCTTTGTAAATCGACAAAAGGCCAGAGGGTTTGTATCGCATGCAGCTCAAGACCAAAAGATTTAGAGATAATATTAACATTATTAGATGCAAAGTTATTTGATATTTTTTTGGTAGGGGGATACCCGGCACTCATTTTGCTTTTAGCAAATGGAATAGATATCGGCAAGATACAACATGCAGACGTTTACTCATCTTTTGATAAAGAATTGAATGCAGATATACTTATAGAAAAATTTGCAAAACCAATCATATCTAAACATTTTAACAAAATATACCTACCAAAAGATTTTGCTTTAGAAATTGATGACAAACGCATCGAAGTGTCCATTGAGAAACTTCCTGAGTATAACGCTAAGATTATGGATATTGGTTCTGCCACTATTGCATATTTTAGCAGATTAATTAATTCATCAGAATTAATTTTTCACTTTGGAATGTTAGGCAGATCTTATCCTCCGTTTAATACAGGAACTGTAGAAATTATAAAATCTATTGCTTCAAGCAATTCTGTATCTTTTCTTGCTGGAGATCATATAAATGGAATTGCGAGGAAGTTAAACGTAGATCATAAGATAAATTATAAAATTACAGGGGCGGAAACAACTAACCATTTTTTGACCGGAAAAAACCTTCCTGGTTTAGACATATTCAGGAATAAATGAAAGATTTATACGGTGTTGTGAGCGGACGATTCCAACCATTACATATTGGACATATGGAATATATATTGGAAGGATTAAATTTTTGTGATCATCTTATTGTTGGCGTGACCAATCCAGATCCATCCTTAACCTCAAAACATCAATCAAACCCTGAAAGGTCAATGCCTAATGCTAATCCATATACATATTGGGAGCGGAAATTAATGATAGAAAGAAGTTTAACAGAACGAGGTGTGTCATTGGGTAATTTTTCAGTTGTTCCTTGTCCAATTTCTTATCCAGAGTTAATAAAATATTATTTACCAAAAGATCCTCTTGTCTTGATAACGAAATATGATGAATGGGGGGAACATAAACATAATTTATTTAGCGGATTAGGGTATAGAGTTCTTGTTATGTGGAAACGTAATCTGTCAGATAAAGTTACTACTGGAACGTATATTAGAAACAGCATAATTGCAAAAGATAACAACTGGAAAAAATTTGTTCCAAATGCTGTGCATCAAATAATCAATGAATTAAGTCTGCAAAAAATATATAATAAAAATTTAACATATTTCACAATTTAATAATTGATGAAATGTCCATCCGTAACAGCAGTTCACGCGCAACAGGATCACATTCTGCATCTTGTTTTTGCCAATGGAGAAAATGGCGTTCTCGATATGAAGCCGTATCTTGAATTTGGAATTTTCTCCCGCATAAAGCATCCTGAATCGTTTGCCAAAGTAAAAGTTTCGTTCGACACCATAGAATGGGAATCTGGCGCAGACCTTGATCCTGAGTTTGTTTACAGTAAATGCCAGAAAATCAACAAATCAGTGAAAGAAAATGCTTGAACTCAATTTCACCAAAGGAACAGACGGCCTCCTTCCCGCCATCGCCCAAGACGCAGCCACCGGCGAAGTGCTGATGCTGGCCTATATCAACGAAGAATCGTGGCGGAAAACCATCGAGACCGGCAAGGCGCATTATTGGAGCCGCTCGCGCAACAAGCTCTGGCTCAAGGGCGAATCCTCCGGCCATGTGCAGATGGTGAAGGAAATTCTGGTGGACTGCGACTTGGACACCGTGGTGTTCAAGGTCGAGCAGCTTGGCGGCGCGGCTTGCCACACCGGCCATAAAAGCTGCTTTTACCGCCGGGTGCAAGGCGAGGAGCTGCTCGTCCAGGGCGAGCCGGTCTTTGATCCGGCCAAGGTGTATGGCTGATCGCAATCCAAGTTGCTATAATGCTTAAAGCAGCAGCTTGAATTGCAATTACCGAAATCGGAGCTGGCTCTTGCCGTGAATGCGTCCTGCGGCGTTCTTCAGCAGCTGCGGCAAAGGCTGGAACGATATGCTTCAGCGGCCTTCGGATGCGCAGAGGGCTGCTTAGTTTCATTTTAAAAAGGCGCGGCAAGCTGACAACAGAAACTCACATCATGACCGACATAACCACCCCTGACAAGCCTCTTGACTTCATCCGGCAGATTGTTGCCGAAGACCTTGCCTCTGGCAAGCACAGCAGCATTGTCACCCGTTTCCCGCCGGAGCCGAACGGTTTCCTGCACATCGGCCATGCCAAGTCCATTTGCCTGAACTTCGGCATTGCCCAAGAGAACAACGGCGTGTGCCACCTGCGCTTTGACGACACCAACCCTGGCAAGGAGTCGCTGGAGTACGTTGAATCCATCCAGCGTGACGTGCACTGGCTGGGCTTCAACTGGGGCGAGCATAAGTATTATGCTTCCGATTACTTCGGCCAGCTGCATGACTTCGCGGTGCAGCTGATCAAGCTGGGCAAAGCCTATGTCTGCCACCTGAGCGGCGACGAGATGCGCGAATATCGCGGCACACTGACCGAGCCAGGCAAAGACAGCCCGTACCGCAACCGCAGCGTCGAGGAAAACCTTTCTCTCTTCGCGCAGATGAAGAACGGCGAGCTGGAGGAAGGCACCTGCACGCTGCGGGCCAAGATCGACATGGCCTCGCCCTACATCATCATGCGCGACCCGGTCATCTACCGCATCCTCAAGAGCAGCCACCACCGCACGGGCGACACGTGGTGCATCTACCCGATGTACGATTTCTGCCATTGCCTCTCGGACATGATCGAAGGCATCACGCATTCCATCTGCACCTTGGAGTTTGAGAACAACCGCGCTTTGTACGACTGGGTATTGGACACGCTGCAAACGCCCTGTCATCCGCGCCAGTACGAGTTTGCCCGCTTAAACATCAATTATACCGTGATGAGCAAGCGCAAGCTGCTGCAATTGGTGCAGGAAGGCTATGTGGATGGATGGAATGATCCTCGGATGCTGACTATCTCCGGCCTGCGCAGGCGTGGTTATACACCTGCGTCTATCCGCAGCTTCTGCGCTACTGTGGGCGTGGGCAAGCGGGAGTCGTGGATAGACATGGGGGTTTTGGAAAATGCTGTGCGCGATGATCTCAACATCCATGCGCCAAGGGTGATGGGGGTTTTGGAGCCGCTCAAGGTGGTCATCACCAACTACCCGGAAGAGCAGGTGGAAGAAGTCGAGGGACAGAATCACCCGCAGAACCCGGACATGGGCACGAGGCGGCTTCCCTTCTGCCGTGAGCTGTATATTGAACGCAGTGACTATATGGAGAACGCGCCGAAGAAGTTCTTCCGCCTGTCCGAGGGCCGCGAGGTGCGCCTGCGTTATGCCTACCTGATCACCTGCCAGCACGCAGTGAAGAATGCCCAGGGCGAGGTGGTCGAGCTGCATTGCACTTACGATCCGGCCACCAAGGGCGGTTCGGCACCGGACGGACGCAAGGTCAAAGGCACCATTCATTGGGTCTCGGCGCGGCACGGCATTCCGGCCCGCGTCTGCCTCTATGACCGCCTCTTCACCGCCGAGCATCCAGATGCGGACAAGGAGCGCGACTTCAAGGACTTCCTCAATCCTGACTCCAAGAAGGTGCTGGACAACTGCATTCTGGAGCCGTCTCTTGCCAGCGCAACCTTGGCCGACCGCTTCCAGTTCGAGCGGCAGGGCTATTTCTGCCTGGACAGCAAAGAAAGCCTGCCGGGCAAGCAGGTGTATAACCGTATCGTCACCTTGAAGGATAGTTGGGCGAAAGTGAGTGGGGAGTGAATGATGCGGACGTGAACTGCACTGCGGATGAGTTGAAACAAATACGTTCAGCAACCAATTGGGATGCAGTTGACGCGCTGACTGACGATGAGCTGACTCGTGCCGCCTTGTCCGATCCAGACAATCCGCCCTTGGATGAGGAGACAGTCAGCCGAATGCGCCCGGCAGCGCAAGAGATGCCGGAGCGGGAGCGCGTCACGCTGACTCTCAACCATGAAGTTGTGGAGTTCTTCAGAAGCTGCGGCCAAGGCTGGCAAAACA
This sequence comes from Candidatus Electronema sp. JC, assembly GCF_048287365.2. NCBI lineage: Bacteria > Pseudomonadati > Thermodesulfobacteriota > Desulfobulbia > Desulfobulbales > Desulfobulbaceae > Candidatus Electronema > Candidatus Electronema sp. JC. The sequence goes on from NZ_JBLWEM020000033.1 coordinate 30,833, forward strand.
AGCTGAACGATATTCTTCAGCGGTATGTGGATTCGCAGAGGGTGGCGTAAGCGGAAAAGTAATGCGGGATGCTTTTATTATGGCTATCATGAAGCAGCTTGTCCGGCAACAGAGTATATTCCATGCACATTTTTTTATGTGAGAACCCTACACACACTACACGGCTAAAATATGTTTGACTACGAGCAGTACGAACCAGTTCTTCTGAATATTCAAAAACATATTGTTCCTATCTATAGAGTAGGAGCCTCATTCAAAAGGAAATATGAATATTCAGGATGTGGTGTCTATTTAAAATTAAAAGATAAATACTACATAGCGACAGCATCTCATGTTATTGACGAGGATAATCTTAAAAACAATATGATCCATCTGACGAGAGAGGAGCTTGTAAGCATCCCTAAAAAAGTATTGAAAATATCTCACAACGAGGCTGATGTTGATATCTCTCTTATCTGTTTAGCAGAACAGCTGGAGATTTTTTCCCCTATTGAATTGATAAGTGACTCTATAGTTAATCGATCTGAAAATAGTATTCTTTTGGTTGGCTACCCTCAAAGTAAGGTTTCAATATCGAGCATAGGAGCATCTCATGAGCCTTTTGCTATGTTAACAGAAATTATAGATTTCCCTTCGCCGCCTACAGAGAAAACCAATCAAAAAATACACTTTTTCTGTGGATTTCAAAAGGAAAAAGTACTCCTTGGTGATGGGTCACTAAGTACAGTTCCAAATCCCAATGGCATGTCGGGAGGGCCTGCTATTGAATTAATAAGCAATGGAACATTTGGCTTCACCTATAAATTAATAGGAATAATGACAGATTGGGATAAGGAAAATGAAAGTTATATTCGCTGTTCCATGGCAAGGTTGATTAACCTCGCACCCCAGCCTTAAACCCTCCCCCCACCTCCCCCAAAAACATACCGAATAGTATCCCCAATACATACCAGTATGTACCGCCAATACATACTGGTATGTATTTTGCCGCCCATCTCCTTGCCGCGCCGCGCCCTATTTTGTTGACAAAGCGCAGACTCCGCCGTATCTTGGCTTGATCAGTCAAAACTGCTTGCATCATCACATCTTAAATCCGAACGGAGGGCATCATGGGAACTGTGCAATACCGCGTCGAACCGAATCCTTTGACCAAACCTGTCTCCTACAAGCTGCGCTTCATGCCGAAGCAGACAGCGGGCTATGACGAGCTGGCCGCCGCCGTTGCTAAGGAAACCGGCCAGAGTGCCGAGCAGGCCAAGGCGTTTCTCCAATCAGCGGTGCGGAATATCAAGCAGATGCTCGGCAACGGAATGCAGGTCACGCTGGAGGAAGCCTTCACCTTTGCCGCCCGTTTGAACAGCATCTCGGCCAGCCGCCCCTTTGTTCAAGACGGTGACGCTGGAACGGGTCACCAGCGGCGAAAAAGCCCCGGTCATCCTCTCCGCCGCAGACACCACGCTGGGCCTCCTGAACAACGTCCTCAACCCGGCTGGCGTGCTCCGCTTGACCGGCAGCAATCTTGCCTTTGACACAAGCAGCCCGGACTGCCGCTGCGTCATCGCCGGAACCCAGAGCGGCAGCCAGTTCGCCGTCTGCTTTTCCTTCTGCCGCTCATGTGACGGATTTTTCCCGCCTTGACCTGCTCCCGCGCCTCAGCTCTCGCCTTCCGCGCCTGCTCAAGGCTCATGTCGGGATATTCCCCCAGAACGCAGCAGGTTGACTCCTTGCCGTCCACTCTGAAACGGTAACGCCATGTGCTTTTGCCTGATTCGGCAACATGGAAATAAAGCCCCTGACCGTCGGGCAGCTTGTACGGCTTGTCTTTCGGCTTGGCTTGACGGATTTGAACAGCGGTGAGTTTTGACATGATGCGGCTGTTGAAAAAACAGACATGACTGTGCGGGTACATTATTCCTTTTATCAGATACCCGCAGTTATACCCGTTTCATGCAGCGGAAGTCAGCGCACTTTTTTTTTGGACATAACATAAAGAAAAAACCCGCTAACCAGTTAAGGTTTGCGGGTTTTATTAACTGCTATATTTAATTTAAAAAATGGTGCCGAAGGTCGGACTCGAACCGACACGGGAATCCCCACTACCCCCTCAAGATAGCGTGTCTACCAGTTCCACCACTTCGGCACACAAAGTCGTATACGAATTTATTCCGCCTTTTTCTCGGCAGGCGCGGTTTCCTGCTTCTTCTGCTCGGAAGCTGCTGGCGCAGCGGCCTGAGTCTGTTGTCCTGCTGCCGCTGGTGCGGCTTTCTGCTCAACAGGTACAACAGCTTTTTCAACAGCCGGAGGCGCAGACTGCTCTTGCTGCGGAACAGCGGCAGTCGGCTCGGCTGCTTTCTGCGCAGGAACCGCCGGTTCAGCTTCAGTCTTCGCGGCTGGCTGCTCTGTCGGCATCGGGATTGTCACCGGAGCTTCCTTTTTCTCCGGCGCGGCAGCCTCTTTCGCAGGCAGCTGGCTCATCACAGAGCCGGTGCTTTTATGCGCGGAAAGATAGGCCAGCGTCACCGAGGTGCCCATGAAGACTATCGCGGAGAACGTCGTTATCTTATTCAGCAGCGGCAGAGGGCCTTCGCTTCCGAAGAGCGTCTGGCTTGAACCGCCGCCAAAAGCTGCTCCGGCATCCGCTCCTTTGCCGTGCTGCAAGAGCACAATGGCAATCAGGAAGAAGCAGACGATAACGTGGATGATAATCAGCAGTGTTGTCATTGAAAATGAATAATCCGCTCAAAGGCCCCGGCGTTGAGCGATGCGCCGCCCACCAAAACCCCGTCGATGTCGGCTTGGGCCATGAGGCTGTCAACGTTTTCCGGTTTGACCGAGCCACCATACAGTATTTTGACGCGCTCGGCAAGTGTTTTTTCATACAAGCGGCTCAAAACAGCGCGGATGAAGGCGTGCGCCTCCTGCGCCTGCGCGTTGCTGGCCGTTTTGCCGGTGCCGATGGCCCAGACCGGCTCGTAGGCGACGACCACGCTGTCCATCTGCGCGGCGGTCACGTCGGCCAATCCCTGCGCGAGCTGCTCCTCAACCACGGTGAAGGTGCTGCCTGCCTCGCGTTCGGCCAATGTTTCGCCGACGCATAAAATAGGCAGCAGGCCGAACTGCAAGGCCGCCCGCAGCCGCCGGTTGATCATCGCGCTGCTTTCGCCGAAGACATGCCGCCGCTCGGAATGGCCAATAATCACCATCTCCGCCCCGGCATCCAAAAGCATCGGCGGCGAGATTTCACCAGTGAAGGCCCCTTCTTTTTCCCAGCCTACGTTCTGGGCCGCGACCTTGACCGGCGAGCCAGCCACAGCCTCTTTAACCGCAGCCAAGGTGGTGAAGGGCGGGGCGATCATCACCTCGCGGTCAGACAGCCCTTTGCTGGCCGCAGCCACTGCCGAGGCCAAGGCAACGGCCTCAGCCTTGGTCAGATACATTTTCCAGTTGCCTGCGATCAGTGGTGTTCTGGTCATATTGTGTTCGCCCTTTATCATCGTATTGCTTTGATCAAACAATCCATTTTAGAAAGCCAATAATAGCTGACGGCAAAAGTGCGGCTATAAATAGCACAGACACGCAACCGCCTCCTGATGGTTTAACTTGCGGTTGAGATTGAAGCCATTTTTGATGGCAGCTCGAACAATAAAGTTTGGTAAATCCTCTGCGCCATGCTTCAACGGTACGATCTGAATGCGTTGATATTTTCGCACAACGAGCGCATTTAAATGTTTTGCTTTCTGGAAATTTTGGCGGAAAGAATATCGCTTTGATTGCCACCGATAAAACAAGTACTACAGCAACAATTATGATTATTGTTGTCTCCAATTAAGCCTCTTTTCGTTGTATTAAAAAAGCGGGGCAGGCACGGGTGTCTAATGATTCATCACATCTTCAAAGCGGCTGTTTCTTCTGAGCAAGCATCCAGCCCTGCTCAATCGAAAACAGCCGTTCAAAGCCTCTTCTGAGAACAAGCCAGCCCGGAGGCCCGTTATTCCTGATGTGGCCTCCGAGTTCGGCGATTGCCCGGAGAGCGTGTCCGGCGGACATCATATCCGGCTCTTCCTGTTTCTTTTCCCGGAGCAGCTCTTTCAAAACAAGAAGCTGGGTGCGGGTCAGCACTTTTTCCGCCGGTTCTTCCGGGGAGCTGCGGGCGAGCCATCGGAGCAGCAGCATCTGCCATGCGACTGCGGTTTCGATGGCCAGCAGCACAAGCAAGGCTCGGCCGCTTTCCAGCTGATGCTCCTGATGGCGGCAGCCGGTTTTCAGAGCTTTGAAAAACTCTTCAA
>NZ_JBLWEM020000034.1:0-13827 GCF_048287365.2 Candidatus Electronema sp. JC
GGACTGACCCGCTCCGCTTCGGCGCTGCTATAAACTCGCTGAGTGCCGATTAAAAAATTAATATAATCGTACTCACTTACTTTGGATTTATTCATCCTGATAGGTTAACTGATTTTTACCAACTGCGTAACTCCTATATGATTTGTCTGCGCAGTTCTGAAATAAGGGGCTTTGGCTCTCGCAAAACGAAGGGCGGCTCTGAAGAGCCGCCCGCTGCATTTTTTACCCGATCATTTCCAGCACGGTCTTGGCGATGGACTCCGCATCCAAGCCCTGCTGCTTGTAGAGATCAGACGGCTTGCCGGAGCCGCCGTACTGCTGCACGCCAAGGCGTTTCATTTTCGGCGCAAGGCCGTTGTCGATCAGCACCGCAGCTGCGGACGCGCCGAGGCCGGTTTCCACATGGTGATCTTCCACGGTGACGATGGGGCCGCGTTTGGCCGCCGCAAGCACTGCGTCCTTGTCCAAGGGCAGCAGCGAGGCCATGTTCAGCACGCCGACCGACTTGCCCGCCTGCTTCAGCAGCTTCCACGCCTCGATGCAGGCCGGTGTCAGTGCGCCATAGGTGATGATGGTCGCGTCCGTTCCTTCACGCAGCCAGTCTGCTTGGCCGGGCGTAAAGACGTAGTCTGCATCATAGTAAATGCTGCCGTCCTCGCGGGTGATGGTCGGGGTTTTTGAGCGGCCCATGCCGACAAAGTGATTGCCCGGCTGCACGGCGATGTGGCGGATGATGCGGTCGGTTTGATTGGGATCCGCAGGCATGAAGACCGAGAAGCGGAAGTAGTTCTTCATCAGGCCGAGATAGTCAATGCACTGATGCGTCGGGCCATCCTCGCCGACATCAAGGCCAACGTGGGTGGCCACCACTTTCACATTGCTGTGGTTGAAGTCGTTGAGCCGGTTCTGGTTGTAGACCTCAGACACAGCAAAGGAGCCGAATGTGGAGAAGAAGGTGACGAGCTTCTCGCAGCTCATTGCTCCGGCTGTGCCTGCGGCGTGGTGCTCCTGAATGCCCAGCTCAAGATATGCCTGCGGAGAATGCTTATGAAAGCCATCCATCTTGACTGAGCCTTCCAAATCGCAGGAAATGCCGACGATCACCGGCGGCTGTCCTGCTTTGTTGTTGGCTTGAGCCAGACTCGTCAAGGCATTGCCGTAGCCAGAACGGCAGTCCGTAGGCTTGTCCACAGGATAGACGATTGGCTCGCCCGCCTGCACGCTGGGATAATCGGCGCGCGGCGGCATGATGCTTTTGCCGCTGACCGGCTGCTTGCGCTTCTCCTGCCATTGTTCAAAATCATTCGCCACGCCCAATTCAGCCAAGGCTTTAGCAAGATCGTCCGCAGGCAGGGTCGAACCATGATACTTAGCCTTGTTCTCCATGAAGGAAATGCCCTTGCCCATGACGGTCTGGGCGATGAGCACGGTCGGCACGCCGCTGATGTTGCGGTAGGCATCGCGCATGGCTTTGTAGATGGCGTTGCAGTCATGGCCGTTCTCCAGCTTGACTGCATTGAAGCCAAGGCCGCCGTAGAGCTTCTGCATGCACTGCGGCATGATGTCTTCAGTGCTGCCGCAGATTTGCAGCTTGTTGCGGTCGATCAGCACGGTCAGGTTGTCTAACTTGTACTTCACAGCATGGCGGATGGCCTCGACGATCTGCCCCTTCTGCTGCTCGCCGTCGCCCATCAGGCAGAAGACGCGGTTATTCAGGCCCTTGAGCTTGAAGGCGTGCGCCATGCCCACGGCTGTGGACAAGCCCTGGCCAAGGTTGCCGGTGTCCCACTCCACGCCCGGCACGATGCTTTCCACGTGGCCAGGAAAGCCGGAGCCAGTGCGCCGGAAGCCTGCGAGAAAGTCCTCTTCGTTGAAGTAGCCATGCTCCGCCAGAACGCTGTACACGCCGGGCGAGATGTGGCCGATGGAGGCGACAAAGCGGTCGCGCTCCTCCATGCGAGGGGTCTTCGGGTCATGGCGAAGGATGCCGTAGGCCACCAGCAGCATGTCGAGCGAAGACAGCGAGCCGCCCGGATGACCGGACGCGGCAAGGCTGGTGGAGAGCAGGATGCGGCGGGCGCAGCGTGTGCGCATTTCTTTAAGCGAGGCGAGTTCCGCGCTGCTCAGGTCGGCGGCGGATAAGTCAAAGTGCAGAGGCATTTCTTTGCTCCATGTTGAAAGGATGAAAATGATGACGGGCAGGTTTTCCCCTGCCCGTTTGCTGGCTGACTGATGCGCAGAGCGTTTTATAAATGGATTGCGTCGGAAAGACAACAGGAAAGAGGGGCGGGCGGCCCGCTGACCCGGCCGGTCGCCCGTCAGCGTTCAGCTTGGTGGAGCATTCAAAGGCGGGAGCGCTTGGAGACAGTCAAGCGCGCAGCTGCAAACTGGTCAGCAAACCGATGCAATCCGTTGTCCGCCGCAAAAAAGATGCTTGCGCAAGGCCCGCAAATATGGTTCTGATACGGGGGCGGCATCTGCCGCTGTCCATCCAACTCAATCCCTGCGAGGTCTGTCATGGAAGAAACAAGCTGGCTTGCTGAACTGCTCGCCAACAATTTTGTGCGCGGGCTGGCGGTCGGCCTGCTGATCGCCTTCGCCTTCTGGGTGCGCTCCCTGATCAAAGTGCGGACGCTGCACGGCGACATCCGCAAGCTGCGCGGGCATTTGCAAACCAAGTTCGAGATTGAGTCAGCGGAGAACGAGCGGCGCAAGGAGGAGATGAACCAGCTCCGTCAGGAGCGCGACAATCTCCGCAACATGATTCAGGTGCTGAATCAGAAGCCGGGCAAGCAGGAAATCCGCCAAGCTCAGGTCTATCAGAAGGCGGCGGAGATCATGTTTGAAAAATCGCCCGGCTTTGCCCCGGCGTGGCAGATCACCCTGCGCGAGGCTGAGGAGGAGATGCGCAACGCCGAGAAAGGGCTGATTCCTTTCTTCAAGCGGATCACCTCCAGCAGCCCGGCTGCCGCGCCCGCCGCCGAGCACAAAGCGTCCCAGCACGGCAAGCGCCATCTTGAGCTGGACGACCCGGCCAACCTTTGATTTCTCCCGGAATGCCTGAGATGCTGTCTGAACCGCAGGCTGCGGCCCTGTCCGGCTGCGGCCTGATTTTAGTCCGGCCCAAATACCCGGAGAACATCGGCGCGGCGGCCCGCATCGCCTGCAATTTCGGCATCGGCCATCTGACTGTGGTGGCCGATGAGCCGCCGGATCAGGAGCGGATGCTGAAAATGGCCACGCACAAGGCCGCCCACCTGATTGAAAACTTGCAGCTCGTCAGCAGCTCCCGTGAGGCCGCCGCGCCGTATCAGTTCCTCGTCGGCACCACGGCCCGGCAGGGCAAATACCGGACAGTTGAGGTCAGGCAGCCCCGCGAGGTCATGGCCGAGCTGGCGCCGCTCATCGCCGGAGGCAGCCGGGCGGCTTTGATGTTCGGCCCGGAAAGCAGCGGCCTGAGCAATGAAGACCTTGACCTCTGCCAGTTCGCCCTGACCATCGCCACAGCAGATTTTTCCTCGCTCAACTTAGCCCAAGCCGTGGCTGTTTGCTGCTATGAGCTGCATCTGGCCGCTGGGAATGTCCTGCTGCAAAACGGCGGGAGCAGCTACGCCAACTCGCACGAGCTGGAGGGCATGTACGAGCACATAGATCAAGCCCTGAGCCGCATCGGCTTCCTCCACGACACCAGCCGCAGCTACTGGATGCGCAACATCCGCCAGTTCCTCAGCCGCACCCGGATCAAAAAGAAGGAAGCCAGCCTGATCCGGGGCGTGTGCCGGAAATTCCTCTGGCACAGCGGCGGCCAAGGCTGGGCGCCGCCGGAGCGGATTGACGAGGGCTGAGAGGGCAGTCCTGCCTGCCGGACAATTTCTTTGCACCGGCAGGGCAATAGGGTATAATTGACTGAACCGGCATGAACACGATGCCTTCTTCCGCCGCGCTGCTGCTCCTGCGCCTGACAATCCCTGCTGCCGCTGACTTGACGCATGTTCTCCGCCTTCCTTCCGCGCCGCCTTGTCCTGCCTGTCGCGGCCTGCCTCTGCCTGCTGCTGCCTGCGCCGCCGTCCGCGCTGTCAGCGGCGGTTCAGACAGCGGCGGAAGGAACGGACGGCGCTGAATACCAGAAAGCGGCTGATCAATGTCATCAGCTGCTGCGGCAGCCCGCAGGCGGGACACGCGCTGACTGGCTGAAGGCGGTGGCGAGGCTGGACGAGGTGTACCGGAAGAATCCGCAGAGTCAGACAGCGCCTGCCTGCCTGCACCTCTCCGCCCGGATGCACCAGGCCATGCACCAGCGGTTCCGGCAGCCTGCTGATCTGGATCAGGCCATGGCCCGGTTCAGCAATGTGGTCTCGCTGCATCCGCAAAGCCCTGAGGCGGCGGAATCTCTCTACGCCTTGGCCCGGACTGAGCAGCAGCACGGCAATCTCCGGGGCGCGGCCAAAACGTATTACAAGCTGGCGCACAGCTATCCTTTCAGCCGCCGCCGGGCAGAGGCTCAGGAGCAGCTGCGCCAGCTGACCATCATCGCCGAGTCGCTGGCCGCCCGCAAAGGAGGCAGGCAGGCAGCGGACCTGTTCAGGCAGACAAAGCCGCCGCCCGCTGTCAGCGTTCCAGCGCAGGAGAAAATCGTTCTTCCCCCGCCTGCTGTTCCGCCGCCCCGGCCCGCCGCTGCTCCTGCGCCGCCGAAGCTGGAGCCTGCGTTTCCAGCGGCCAAGAAGCCGGAGAGACCTGCGCCGAGCCAGCCTTCCGCTGTCAGCGCAGTTGTCAGTCCGCCCGTGCAAGAGGAAATCGTTTTTCCGCAGCCTCAGCAGCCTGCTGTTTTCTCCGCGCCGCCGCCTCCGAAACCAGCTCCTCCGGCAGTCGTCAACGTGCCGGAGAAAGCGCAGCAGCCCGTACCGCTGCCCAAGCCCGCTGCTGCGCCGAAGAAGAAAGAGGAGCCGGAGCGTTCGCTGCTGGCGGAACTCAGCTTCCCGGACTGGAACTGGCATCTGCCGTCGTTTTTCGGCGGCAGCGGGGAAAAAAAGCCGGAGCCGGAAGGAAAGGCTGTCAAACCGCTGCCTGCCGCCGCGCCGGTCGCGTCGCCGGAGCCGCTGCCGACTGCTCCGGCGGAAAAAGAGGCCGAGCAGAGCAAAATTGTCGTCTCCGAGCTGAAAATCGCCGCGCTGGAGCCGGAGCCGCCCAAACCAGCACCCGCCGCCGTCCTGCCCCCGCCGGAACCGGCTCCGGCCCCTGAAGCGCCGAAACCGCCTGCGCCCCCAGCTTTGGCCGAGCTGCTGCCGATCCAGCATTGGTCTTCAGACCGCTACAGCCGGGTGGCGGTCAGCGCGACCGGCGCGGCTTCCTATCAGGCCCAGCTTCCGGATCAGCCCGGCGGCCAGCCCGGGCGGCTGCGTCTTGAATTCAAGCAAAGCCATGTGCCGCCTGAGCTGCGCGAGCCGCTTGTTCTGGAAGCGGGGCTGGTCAGAAGCATCCGCGCCGGGCAGGCCGACAGCGAGACGGCGGAGGTGGTGCTGGAGCTGAATCCTGCCGCCGACTGCAAGGTTTTCAGCCTCAACGATCCCTTCCGGGTGGTGGTGGATGTCCGCAGGCCGGAGCAGGACGAGCAGACAGCGGACAGCAGAAAAGAGCTGACAGAGCAGGAAAAGGAGGCGCGGGCGGCGGCTGTCCGGAAAAAGCTGAAAGTCAGGCCGAAGGGCGCGGAAAAGCGCAGCCTGACCTTGGCCCAGCAGCTCGGTCTCGGCATCCGGCGGATCATGATTGATCCCGGCCATGGCGGCAAGGACAGCGGCGCGGTCGGCTTCGGCCTCCGCGAGAAGGACATCGTTCTTGATGTGGCCCGGCGGGTGCGGCAGCTTTTGAAAAAGGAGGGCTACGAGGTGCTGATGACCCGGAGCAAGGACGTGTTCATCGCGCTGGAGGAGCGCACCGCCCTTGCCAACACCAAAGGCGCGGATCTCTTCCTCTCCATCCATGTCAACGCCCATCCCAAGCCCTGGGTGAAGGGCGTGGAGACCTTCTACCTCAACTTGGCCGCCAACCCGGAGGCCATGCGTGTCGCCGCGCTGGAGAACGCCACCTCCAGCCGCAGCATGAGCGAGATGGAGAGCATTCTTGCCAGCCTGATGAAAAACACCAAAATTGACGAGTCCTCGCTGCTGGCCGAATTCATCCAGACCAGCATGGCGGACGGGCTGAATTCGTACAAAACCAAAAATCTGGGCGTGAAAAAGGCGCCGTTTTACGTGCTGATCGGGGCGCAGATGCCGGCGGCGTTGGCGGAAATCTCCTTCATCAGCAACAAGGAAGAGGCCGAACTGCTCAAGGACGACAAATACTTGCAGGCTATTGCCGAACGGATCGCGGCGGGCGTGACCGCCTACGTCGAGCACCGGCAGGAAAAGGCGACGGCGGCCTTGAATAAACAGCTCCCCTGATTGCCCCCGGCGCGCTTCAGCAGGCCGGATTTCACGATATCGCACCAAGGAAGACCAGAAATGACCAGCCAAGTTTTGTCCGCCAGCAGCCAGATGCCTGAACACTGCCGCCCGATGAGCGGCAGTGACACCTTCCGTTTCGCCTGCCACTCTGGTCTGGCCTGCTTCAACGAGTGCTGCCGCCAGCTCGACCTCACCCTGACCCCCTATGATGTCCTCCGCCTGAAGAACCGCCTCAAGCTGGATTCCGGCGTGTTTCTCGAAAGCTACGTGATCGTTGAATGGGAGGAGGGAATGCGCTTTCCGCACTGCTATCTGAACACGGCTGATGACGGCAGATCCAGCTGCATCTTTGTCAGCGGCCAAGGCTGCGGCGTGTATGACGACCGGCCTTCCGCCTGCCGGGCCTATCCTGCCGGACGCGGGGCCTCGCGCCGGGTTGACGGCGCAGTGGCCGAGCAGTATGTCCTGCTGCGCGAGCCGCACTGCCTCGGTTTTGCCGCAGGCCCGGCGCAGACGGTGCCGGAATATTTCCAAGCGCAGGGCTTGGCGGATTACAACCGCTACAATGACCAACTCCTTCAGCTGCTCCATCATCCACAGGTACGGGCTGGGTTCCGCCCGAACCGGGCGCAGGCGGATCAGTACATTCTCGCCCTTTACAACCTCGACCTTTTCCGCCGCGAGGTGATGACTGGACGGATCAAAATGAAGCAGCCGCTCTCGCCGATGGAGTTCCGCTCGCTCTCCGCCGGTGACGACCGCGCCCTGCTCCTGCTGGCCGTGCGCTGGCTGATGCAGGAATATTTCAACGAATGCTGGACCAGCGCGGGATATCGGCGCATTGATCTTGCCGCCTGAAATCAAGCTGCCGGGCTGCCCGCCCGGTCATGGACAGCCCGTGCTGATTCAAGAACGAAAAAAGAGGTGAGTCCGTATGCAATTCCTTGACGTGAGAACCGACTTCGCCTTCAAGCGGGTCTTTGGCAGCGAGCAGTCAAAAAGCATCTTGATTGACTTCCTCAACGCCATAATTGACTTTGGTGACGAGAGAATCACTGATCTGATCATTGTTGATCCGTATCAGGTGCCGCCGCTGAAGGGCATGAAGGACAGCTATGTTGACGTGAAGGCGGTGCTATCTAACCGAGCCAAAGTCATCATTGAGATGCAGGTGCTGAATGTTGAGGGCTTCGAGAAGCGGGTGCTGTACAATGCCGCCAAACTGTATTCCTCGCAGCTCAGACGCTCGCAGCAGTATGCGGGCTTGGAGCCGGTCATTGCCTTAACCATCACCGATTTCGAGATGTTCAAGGACTTTGACAAGGTGATCTCGTATTGGAACCTGCGGGAAAAGGAGCAGCTTGTCCAGTACAGCGACGAGATCGAGCTGATTTTTGTCGAGCTGCCCAAATTCAAAAAAAACGAGGATGAGCTGGATTCTGTCACCGACAAATGGATATACTTCATCAAGAACGCCGGCAGCCTTGACTTCATCCCTAAAACTTTCACAGAGCTGCCGCTGCTGGAGGCGTTTGACTTGGCCAACACCGCCGCCCTGAGCGAGGAGGAGCTGGAAGTCCAGTTCAAACGCCGGGACTTCATCATGCTCCAGCAGGGTGCGTTGATGAAGGCGGAGAAGGACGGACTGGCGAAGGGCATGGAAAAGGGCATGGCGAAAGGCTTAGAGCAAGGCATGGAAAAAGGGCAGCGCGAGGCAAAGCTCGCCATTGCCCGCAGCCTGCTGGCGCATGGCATCGGGCTGGAGGTCATCGCTGCCAGCACAGGTTTGTCCGGCAAGGAGCTGGCCAGCTTGCAGGAACAATACAACAACCGGGAGGTGTCAAAATGAGTCTGATAACTTGGGACGAGAGCCTGAGCGTCAAGGTGGCGGAGATCGACAGCCAGCACCGCAAGCTGGTGGCGATGATCAACGAGCTGCACGACGCGATGAAAAGCGGCAAGGGGAAGGACGTGATGGGCAGGATCCTCAGCGGCCTGATCAGCTACACCGACAGTCATTTCAAGGTGGAGGAGAAATACTTCGCCCAGTTCAAATACCCAGACACAGCGGCGCATGTGAAAGAGCACGTCGCCTTTGTCAAGAAGGTGACTGAATTCCAGATCGACTTTGAGGGAGGCCGCCTGACGGTCTCCATAGACACCCTGTACTTCCTGCGCGACTGGCTGCAAGGCCACATCAAGGGCACAGACAAGAAGTACAGCGCATTCTTCCATGAGAACGGCCTGCGCTGACCCGCAGCCGGCAACCACGAAACAAGGCAAGGCATGACCACAGCAGAAGCAGCGCAGGATGAAATCCTGCCCGAAGCAATACAGACCGTTGACATAGAGAAGGAGCTGCGCAAGTCCTATCTGGACTACGCCATGTCCGTGATTGTTGGCCGCGCCCTGCCGGACGTGCGCGACGGCCTCAAGCCGGTGCACCGGCGCTGCCTCTACGCCATGCGCGAGCTGGGCACCTTCCACAACCGGCCCTACGTCAAGTCCGCGCGCATCGTCGGCGACGTGATCGGCAAGTACCATCCGCACGGCGACACAGCGGTGTATGACACCATCGTGCGCATGGCCCAGGACTTCTCCCTGCGCTACCCGCTCGTGGACGGCCAGGGCAACTTCGGCTCCATGGACGGCGACTCAGCAGCGGCGATGCGCTACACCGAGGCTCGCATGAGCAGGCTGGATCAGGAGCTGGTGGCGGATATTGACAAGGACACGGTGGATTTCATCCCCAACTACGACGGCTCGCAGCAGGAGCCGACTGTCCTGCCCGCCCGCATCCCGAACCTGCTCCTCAACGGCTCCGAGGGCATCGCGGTGGGCATGGCCACCAAGATTCCGCCGCACAATCTGAGCGAGCTGATGGATGCGCTCGTGGCCCTGACGGAGAACCCAGAGATCACGGTGCCGGAGCTGGCCGAGCACATCACCGGCCCGGACTTCCCGACCGGCGGCTTCCTCTGCGGCAGGGCAGGCATCCGCGAGGCGTATGAGACCGGACGCGGCAGGCTGGTGATGCGCGGCAGGCTGCATGTGGAGCGGCGCAAGAAGGGCGAGGGCGAGGCCATCGTGGTCACAGAAGTGCCGTTCCAGCAGAACAAGGCGGACTTGGTGCAGCGCATCGCCCTGCTGATGAAGGAGAAGCGGATCACCTCCATCGCTGAGGTGCGCGACGAGTCTGACCGCGACGGCCTGCGCATCGTCATGGACCTGAAGCGGGATGAGAACCCAGACGTGACCATCAACCAGCTCTACACCCTCACGCCGCTGCAAAAGAGCTTCGGCGTGATCATGCTCTGCATCGTCAACGGCAGGCCGGAGATCCTCAACCTCAAGCAGCTGCTCGTTCACTTTGTCGAGCACCGGCGCACGGTGGTCTACCGCCGCACCGCCTTTGACTTGGGCAAGGCCGAGGAACGCGCCCACCTGCTGGAGGGGCTGAAGATCGCCTTGGACAACCTCGACCCTGTGGTTGAGTTGGTGCGGGCCGCTGCCGGGCCAAGCGATGCCAAGGCCGGGCTGATGGAGCGTTTCTCCCTGTCCGAGCTGCAAGCCCAAGTCATCTTAGACATGCGCCTGCAACGCCTCACCGGCTTGGAGCGGGACAAGATCATGCAGGAGTATGCCGAGGTGGGCGAGCGCATCACCTATCTGAAGCAGGTGCTGGCTGATGACGCGCTGGTCATGCAGATCATCCGCGACGAGTTCCGCGAGATACGCGAGCAGTACGGCGATGCTCGGCGCACGGAGATCATCGACGCTGCGGACGAGATCCTGCCGGAAGACATGATCGCCGACGAGGAGATGGTGGTCACGGTCTCGCACAACGGCTTCATCAAGCGCAACGCCCTCAGCCTCTACCGGGCGCAGCGGCGCGGCGGCAAGGGCGTGGCAGGCATGGCCGACAGCAAGGACGACTTTGTCTCCGGCCTCTACACCGCCTCGACGCTCGACACCTTCCTCTTCTTCACCAATCTGGGGCGGGTCTTCTGGCGCAGGGTCTATGAGCTGCCTGAAGGCGGGCGCACGGCCAAAGGCCGGGCCATCGTCAACCTGCTGGAGCTGGGCGAGGGCGAGAAGGTGGCGGCCATCCTGCCGGTGGCTGACCTTGCCCATGCGGACGAGGCCCTCTCCATCCTCACCGTGACCAAGAAGGGCATCATCAAGAAGACCAGCATTGCCGAGTACAAGCGGCCCATGCGCAAGGGCAAGATCGGCCTGACCATCCGCGAGGACGACGAGATCCTCTGCGCGGCCATCACCTCAGGCGAGGACGAGGTATTTCTCGTCACGCGGCAGGGCATGTCCATTCACTTCCGCGAGGACGACGTGCGGGTGATGGGCCGCATTGCCGCCGGGGTCAAGGGCATCACCCTGACAGACGACGACTCAGTGGTCGGCGCGGTGGTGCTGAAGAAGAGCGAGTGCGAGTCCTCCTCGATCCTCACCGTGACCGAGAACGGCTACGGCAAGCGCACGGCGGTGTCCGAGTACCGCCTGCAAAGCCGTGGCGGCAAGGGCGTGGCCACGATCAAGACCAGCGACCGCAACGGCATGGTGGTCGGTGCCTTGCAGGTGGAGGACAGCGATCAAGTGATGCTCATCGCCAACTCGGCCAAGGTCATCCGTATGCCTATGGACTCCATGCGGGTGATTGGCCGCAACACCCAGGGCGTGCGCATGATCAACCTCGGCGAGGGCGAGCGGGTGGTGGATATGTCCATCTTGGCGCGCTCTTCAGGCGATGTGGAGCCGGAGGACGACGGGGCGGCGGAGAGCGGAGAGGAATAAGATACGACGCGTGAGCTGCCCTCCATGCGTCTTCATCAGACAAATACATCCTGACAACAAACTGACATGAGCATTCATTACCAAGGACTTCCCGCCTCCCTGCTGACGCTGGGCAAGCCGGGCTGGAACGATGGCGACTGGCGGAAAACATATCAGCCGCTTGGCTTTTCCCTTGAGCATGTGCCGGATTTGATCCGCATGGTCGCCGATGAAGCGCTGAATCAGGCGGACTCAGAAAGCGCGGCGGTCTGGGCGCCGGTTCATGCGTGGCGGATATTGGGCGTGCTGCGGGCGGAGGAAGCGGTCACGCCGCTGCTTGATCAGCTTGGCCTTGACGACGACAATGACTGGGCGGCGGAAGAAATCCCGAAAGCTCTGGCCATGATCGGCGAGCCTGCTCTCCGCCCCTTGACGTGGCGGCTCGCCGATCTGAAACGCGGAATGTATGCGCGGTCAGGGGCTGCTGAAGCCTTGGCGCAGATGCCGCAGCATCATCCTGAACTTCGGCAGGACTGCGTCACCCGGCTGGAGCGCGAGCTGGCGGCCCGGCGCAAGGAGAATGACGAGACGCTCAACGGCTTTTTAGTCGCCCATCTGCTTGACCTCAAGGCAGTTGAGACCATGCCGACTATTCAGCAGGCGTATCAGGAACGCTGTGTTGATTTCGCGATTTGCGGCGACCTCGAAGAGGTGGAGATAGATTTCGGCCTCCGCGAGCAGCGTTCCACGCCGAAACCGCGCTTTGTGCCGCACGGCCTTTTTGCAACGCGCAAAAGAACACGCGGCAAAATCGGCAGGAACGATCCCTGTCCGTGCAACAGCGGCAAGAAATATAAAAAATGCTGCTGGGGCAAATAGCCAGCAGGCGCGCTTTGGCTTCACCTTTCTATATCCATGAACTCGCGGCGGCATTGCGCCGGTTGACTTCAGCCAGGCCGTGATGATGGGTCTGGCGCGGGACGGCGGCAGCGTGAAGGTACATCCGTTCAAAAGCGGTGGAGTTTACACGCCGGACGAGTTTATTGCCAAATTGGAAGCGGCACTGGCGGGCAAGAAGTAAACTGTTATCGAAGCAAGTCAGGCATAGAAAGGACATGGCACCGACTTGCTTCGGCAGTTTCGACCGCAAGCGCACGGCCAGCGGACTTTGAAGCAGGAGGTGGAGCTGTGAGCAGCGATACTGAACCAAATATCCCGTCCCCGAAAGCCGCTCTTGACCAGCTCAAGGAATGGAAAGAGCTGACTGCTTTTATTGCTGTTGAAGCCGCCAGTGTTCTCGGCATTTTTCTCAGCAGCGGGGCAGCTCAGATTGCCAGCTCGGTGCTGGCCGCTGCGGTCATGACTGGCGGAAGCTGGCATGTTCGTCGTTCATATCGGCGCAAAAAACAGCGCGAAGAGCAGGAGCGGCTGTGGGAAGAACGGCGCAATCAGCCGCGAGCCGCCTTCCGCAGTCTGTCACCCTTTGAGGAGCAGGACGAGCTGCCCGGCCAAGACCGCAAGCAGTTGGCCCGCTCCATTGCGGTGCGCATCGTCAACGACGATTTCCGTTTCGGCATAGTTTGCGGCGATTCCGGCGCGGGCAAGACCTCGCTGCTTCGCTCCGAAGTGATGCGGAACATCCGGGCCAACGGCTTGGAGCCAGTTTATCTGCGCAGCCCGCGCCGCTTGGCAAGAACCGGCCTTGCCGTCGCTTCGTCCTGCGAACGCTTGGCTGCGGAGCTGGATGCCTTCACGCAAGAGCAGATTCCGGCGGACAAATGCGTGCTCATCCTCGACCAGTTCGAGGAATGGTTTGTTGAACACCGCGAGCCGGAAGCCCGCGCCCTGCTGGGCCGCTTCATCGCCCGGCTCATCCAGCGTGTGCCGCCAGTGCGGGTGGTTTGCGCAGTGCGGCGGGAATTCCTGATGGACTTCCATGACCTCGCTGCCGAGCTGCCTGATCCGACCAATCCTGCCAACACCTTCCGCGTCCGCAATTTTACCGTGGCGCAGGCCATTGATGCTGTGCAGCAGTGCGCTTTGGCGGACGGCATCACAGCAGAGGAAGCCTTTGCCGCCGCCTTGGCTGCCGATCTGGAAGAAAACGGCGAAGTGCAGCCCACTGAGTTGCAGATAGTCTGCACCCATCTGGCGGAAAGCGGCAGCCTGAGCAGCGACCGCTATCAGGCCGAGGGCGGCACTGCCGGAATTCTTGCCCATCACATCAAGAACGCGCTGGAATCCTGCCGCGAGCCGGAGCTGGGCGCGAAGCTGCTCCGCTCGCTCTGCGATTTTCCCACCCGAACCAAAAGGCCGCCGAAGACGCTGGCGGAGCTGGCCGCTGACATCGGCAGGACGGCGGGCAGCCAGACGATCGCCGCGCTGGTGCGCACCTTTGTCCTTGCCCGCCTGCTGGCCGAGGAGAAGCGGAAGATCGGCCCGGATGCCTATGCCTTGCTGCACGATTATCTGGTCGGCGCAGTGGAGCTGGCCACCGGCGATGTCTCCACCCAGACCGAGGAGGCGAATCAGCTCCTGCGCTATCATCTTGCCCAGCAGCGCGGGGTGATTCCGCTGCGCAGGCTGCGCTTCATCC
>NZ_JBLWEM020000035.1:0-63941 GCF_048287365.2 Candidatus Electronema sp. JC
CAGCCTCGCCTTGGCGCGGACCACCTCCGGGTCACTGTTCTTCGGCGGCCCCAGCTCGCCCGTGACGGCGAACTGGCCGCTGCGGAGCACCCGCTCCAAATTGCTCCCTGATTTCATAATCCTCCTTCTATCTGATCCGCCGCTGCGGGCGGAAAATGTTTGGCAATTTCTTTATTGAACGCTGACGGTCGGGCTGGCGATCTTGTCCGGGCGCGTTGTAGGGGCGGTTCGCGAACCACCCCTGCATATTTTCGCCCCTGCGCTGTCATTCATCGGCTCAGCACATCCGCAGAACGGCTGTTTGGATCGGTTCAACGGCTCTCAGGTGCCGTTCTACATATCTGCGGGGCGGTCCATCAACCCTTGGGAGTCGTTCAACGGCTCGGCGGATACGTTCTGCGGCAAAAAACAACCGTAGTGGCAATTCATGAATTGCCACTACGCACCGCATCTGTCAATGCTTCCCGCCGCCGCAACCCATGCCGCCGACACCCTTGCCCGCTTCGATCTCGCGGCGCATCGCCATGTCCATCAGCACGCGCTCTTTCTTCTTGTTGATGCCCAGAGCCTCGCGCTTCTCCTCAATCGCGGCAATCATGGCCTTGGCAATGTCCAACGGCTCGCTCGCCACGCCCCAGCAGGCCCCGTACTCCTCCTTCAGCCCCTTGAGGATGAAATCAGAGAACTTTTTTGCCCCGCTGATCGGCAAATCTTGAAAGATGACATGCGCGCCGCTGGTGACAAAATACTGGCCAATGGCAACCGCCTTCTCGCTCATCCAGACCGGCGCGGTGCCGACCGCAGGCAGCTCGGCTATATCGTTGCCAAGGCCGCCTTCATGCACCATCTCTGTCAGGGCGATGAGCAGGCGGGAGTTGTCAACGCAGGAGCCGACGTGCAGCACCGGCGGCATGCCCACTGTCTCGCAGACCTCGCGCAGACTTTCGCCGGCAAACTCGGTCGCCGCCTCTGGCCGCATCAGACCAACGCGGCCAAGGGCCTGCGCCGCGCAGCCAGTGGCCAAGACCAGCACGTTGTTCTTGATCAGCTCTTTGGCAATGATCTCATGGACGTTGTCAGCGTGTTTGTAGTGCTCGCAGCCGACAATCGCAGCCACGCCCCGGATGCGACCATTGATGATGTTGTCGTTGAGCGGACGGTACGACTGGCGGAAGCGGCCGCCGAGCATGTAATTGATGGTCTCGTGCGAGAAGCCGACCACCACGTCGAACTTTTTGTCCTTGGGGATGTAGTGCGGCCCGCGCTTCTTGAAATTGCCAATGGCGCGGGTGAGTATCTTCTTGGCCGAGGCGTAGGCATCATGCTCATCAAACTGAATATGCACGCCGTCCGGCATCATGGCCCGGTAGTTGGTGGTGATGATGTCCGTGTGCTTGTCCTTCACCACCTGGGCGACAGACTGCATCACGCACTGCACGTCAACGACCATGGCCTCGACCGCGCCGGTCGCCAAGACCATCTCCTGCTGAATGAAGGATCCTGCCACGGGAATGCCTCGGCGCATCAGTATCTCGTTGCCAGTGCAGCAGACACCGGCCAGATTGATGCCAGCGGCTCCGGCTTTTTTCGCCATCGCCAGCAGCTCCTCGTCCTCAGCGGCCAGACAGAGCGACTCCGCCAAAAGCGGCTCATGGCCATGCACAGTGACATTGACCATGTCCTCGCGCAGCACGCCAAGATCAATCGTGGCCCGCTTGGGCACTGGCGTGCCGAACATGATGTCGGTCAGCTCGGTGGAGAGCATGGACGCGCCCCAGCCGTCAGCCAGCGAGCAGCGGGCGGCCTGCCGCATGATGTTCTTGTACTCCTGATCCACGCCCATGTGGGTGCGGTGCATCACTTCCACCACCTCGCGGTCAACCCCGCGCGGCTCCACGCCCTTGTCCTTCCATATTTTCTGCTGCTTCTGCGGGGCGCGCTTGAGCATGGTCAGCGTGCCGTCCTGCTGGCCGAACTCGGCCAAGGCGCGCTCGCCCAGCTCAAGGGCGATCTCGTTCTTGTCGCGGCCCTCAGTGGCGATGCCGAAGAGCGCGGCCATTTTGTGCAGCTTGGCCACGTCTTTGATCTCATGCGGAGTCTGGCCCTTGGCTGTGGCGATGAAGCCGCGCACCATCTCGCGGGCGTGGTCGGTGTGGGCCGAGGTGCCTGCGGCCACAGTGCGGGCGAAGTTGCGGGCCGCCACGGTGTCGGCAGTGGCCCCGCAGATGCCGACCATGCTTTCCACGCCGTCAATGATCTGGCATGGCCCCATGTTGCAGTTCTTGCAGCAGGTGCCCTGCGAGCCGAACAGACAGGCGGACATGCCGCGTTCTTCCAAGCGGGTGTAGGCGGTACGGACTTTTTTGGCTAAATCCTGATTGAGCAGCTCACGGGTGGAGCTGGCGGTGATCTCGTTGCTGCTGGCAATGCGGCTGGGCTTGGCCATAACTCACGGTCTCCTGAAAGAATGTTTCAAAGTGAAAAGGGTTACGCCAGCCCGGCGAACTGCTTCGCCGACTGAACGGTGTTCTTCATCAGCATGGTGATGGTCATCGGCCCGACTCCGCCCGGAACCGGCGTGATGGCGGCGGCCTTCTCCTTCACCGAGTCAAAGTCCACGTCGCCTGCGAGCTTGGCCTTGCCGGACTCGGTCATGCCGACGCGGTTGACCCCGACATCAATCACCACCACGCCTTCCTTGACCTGATCGGCCTTGATCATGTTGGCGACACCGGCGGCGACGATGAGAATGTCGGCCCGCTTGGTGTGAAAGTCCATGTCCTTGGTGCGGGTGTGGCAGAGGGTGACGGTGGCGTTGCCGCCAGCCCGTTTTTGCAGCATCAGGTTGGCGACCGGCTTGCCGACGATGTTGGAGCGGCCCACGACCACCACTTCAGCCCCGGAGGTCTCCACGCCGCTGCGCTTGAGCAGCTCCAGCACGCCGTGCGGGGTGCAGGGCAGGAAGCATTTCTCGCCCAGCACCATGCGGCCCACATTGACCGGATGAAAACCGTCCACGTCTTTGTCCGCGCTGATGGCGTTGAGCACCTTGGCCTCGTTGATCTGCTTGGGCAAAGGCAGCTGGACAAGGATGCCGTGAATATTCGGATCATTGTTGCACTTCTCCACCAAGGCTAAAAGCTCGGCCTCGCTGGTGCTGGCGGGCAGCGTGATCTGCTCAGAGTGAATGCCCAGCTCCTTGGCAGTCTTGTTCTTCGCCGCGACATAGGACTGGGAGGCAGGGTCTTCGCCGACCAGGATCGTGACCAAGCCGGGCACGACATTATGCTGCTCGGCCAGCTCGGCCACCTCTTTTTTGAGTTCCTCCCGTATTTCCTTGGCGACCTCGGTTCCGCTGATAATTTTCGCGCTCATGACTGCTCCTTGGAAAAAATATAAATATAGCCTGACAGCCGACACGCCCGCCAGCAGGGCTGGCTCTGAAATGGAGCTGCCGACTGAATGAAATCGAATGTCCGCTTGCTGAAGGCAAGCATGATATATAATCCATTCTCTGTAGTTTTTTCAACCTAAATCCGCCGCGCTGCCCGCATCCGGCGGCATTTTACACATTTTTGCCAGCCCGCCGCCGCACTTGTTCCAATTGACCGGAGAGATATTTTTTGTCCCGTTGTTCATCAGGAATTCCTATTTTTATTTTCAATAAAAATGAAAAGGGCTGAGCGGAATTTATGCGCTCTTTATTTTTTGTTCATCTTCTGTTCATCTTCAGCTTGGTATGCTGGCAGGCGTGAGAAAGCGGAAAAACGGTTTAAAAGATTTTTTTATGAATAAAAACAATAAGAAAGGAGAGGCAATCCTTTGCAGGAAAACAACAAGGAGCGTTTTGCTGGCAGCGGACGGACGAGATTCGGCTTGAAGGCGGTCTGCGCTGCCGCCCTGTAAATCGAAGCAAAAGAAGGAGCAGGCCATGCACGTGCTGCATCTGCTGCGCAGCTGCTGGAACGATTGGAGTTTTGCCCTGACCGCCGTTATCGGCGTGCTGGTCATCGCGGCTGCCGGTCTTGCCGCTGCCGGTGCTGAAGGGAAGAAAAAAAAAGAAACGAAGTCTGACCGGAACGTATAAAATTGCAGCGAGGCTTCGTCTCAACTCCTCCTCCGTGCCACAACTGCGCGGGCTGAGACGGAGCCGCCTGTTTCAACGTCAGGAAAGCTGGACTGCCTCGCAGCGTCTCTGTTCCGACTCCTCCTCCGCGCTAATGGTGGCGCGGAACAGGGGCAGAGACGCTGTTTTTTCATGCAGCGTGCGGGCCCCGTTGCCCGATTGTTTTCACTTTGCCTGGCTGCGGATATCGGGTAAAAAGCAGGACATGCTGCTGACTGCTCATCAAGTGCTCCTTTTGATCTGGCAGCGCTTGCAGCGCAACACAGAATTTTTTGAACAGACAATGGCAGGCGCGAAACGACCGCCGCTTTCTTATCAGGAGCGGACATACCGCAGTGCGCAGCAATCCGGCCTGACAGCCTTTGCCGTAAAAATGGCGGAAACGGACCTGCATATTTTGGCATCAGTCGCCGCGCAGGACCAAGCCCTGCTGGCCGTGGCCAAGGTTCGGGCGGAGATCGAGGGCTACATCCGCCAGCATCCGCTTTTTCTCAGCAGTCTTGAACCGCTGCCCTTGGACAGCGCCGCGCCTGAGCCGGTGCGGGCCATGCTTGCCGCAGGGCTTGCCGCAGGAGTGGGGCCTATGGCCGCTGTGGCGGGAGTGGTTGCCGAGGCTGTGGGCCGGGAGCTGCTTCGGCAGGGGCAGACTGAAGTGATCGTCGAAAACGGCGGCGACATCTTTCTTGCCCGGACGCAGCCCAGCGTGGTGGCCGTGCAGGCCGGAGCCTCGCGCCTGAGCGGCAGGCTCGGCATCAGCCTCCGGCCTGAGCAGATGCCCTGCGGTCTCTGCTGCTCATCGAGCACGGTAGGGCATTCCCTCAGCTTTGGCCGCGCCGATGCCGCCGCTGTGCTGGCCGCCTCCGCCGCTGTGGCCGATGCCGCCGCCACCCGTCTCGGCAATGAGGTTACGAGCCGGGACAGCCGCAGCGTCAGCCGGGCGGTGGGGCTGGCCAAAAACATTGAGGGTGTGACTGGCGTGGTGGTGATTGCGGGGGAACATCTCGGCGCATGGGGAGATGTCGAGCTGGTGGAGCTGTAATGTTTTCACCGCAAGCAGGCTGGACAATTTTCTGACATGGCATGAAAGATCTTGACGGCAAACGAATAACAGTGATATTGTTTGGCGCAACTTATCGAGGGTCAGAACAATCTGATTCTTCTTTGCCAATATCACAGGAGTTGCGCCATGAACCGAACAAGAACTGCTTTAAGCTGTGCTGCGCTGACATTTTCGCTGGCCTTGACTGGCGGAGCTTTTTCCGCTCCCCCGGTTGATCTTCAGTCTGGTGAAAAAGCGGTCTTCGATGAATTGAGCGGACTGATTCCAAAGGACAAAATCAAGACCGTTGACGATCTGTATAAAACGTGGCAGGATGTGCAGAACGGCAAGAGCAAGGCAATTATCATCGACATCAGAACTGAGGCAGAATTTGACGCTGGACATATTCAGGATTCCAACAACGTTGATTCCGGTCATGCCTACACCATGCCCAAAAAGGTTGAAGAGGCAGACGCGGAAATTTGGGTCACATGCCGCACTAAGCATCGGGCAACTTATTTTGTTGGACTGCTGTACAAATACGGATATAAAAATGTCTATCTTGTCGAGGAGGGAATTGCCGCTTGGGCTAAGAAAGGCTATCCAATGGTGACAAAATACATGGGCAAAATTGAGGTGAAGGAATACGAAAAGGAACTGAAGGAGAATTTCCAGTTCCGAGAAAATAAATGATTTTCTGATCTGCCAGAAAATCGAAAAAGAAAGCCGCCGCTCCAAGTTGTCTCGGAGCGGCGGCTTTCTTTGATTCAGATGGTGGAGGTGCCGGGAGTTGAACCCGGGTCCGAAAATACTCCCCTCACGTCTCTACATGCTTAGTTCCAAGCTCAATCCCGCCTTCAGCTCTCGCTTGGAACAGAGGATAGCTGAAGGCCGATCTGCTTTATCTCGTCAAGAGGCCGCAGATGCTCCCGATGACCAGCCCGAAGAGTCGACGCTTCGCTCCGGCCTTACGGGCGCGGGCCGGGGAAGCGGCAAAGCAGGTTGTTACGCTGCTACTGCGTAGTTATAATCGTCTGCGATTATATTTAAGTTCCGCCTTTTTTACGAGCTGACAGAAGGCTCGGCATGCAACGATGAGCTTGCGTATCCCCGTCGAATCCGTTTCACCCCCATGTGTTATTCTTGATGACGCAGCATCCGCTGCACTTCGCGGACAGCCTGCTGTTCTTTCAAGGCTTCCCGCTTGTCGTAAATTTTCTTGCCCCGCGCAAGGCCAAGCTCCACTTTCGCCTTGCCCTTGTCTATAAAATATATCTTCAGCGGGATAAGCGCAACTCCTTTTTCATTCAGCTTGCCGATCAGCTTGCGGATTTCCTGCCGGTGCAGGAGCAGCTTGCGCATCCGCAGGGGATCAGCGGCGGAATCAGTGCAGAAGTTATAGGGCGAAATATGAATGTTGTACAAAAATACCTCGCCGTTTCTGATTCCGGCGTAGCCATCCTTAAGATTGGCCTTGCCAGCCCGGAGAGACTTCACCTCCGGCCCGCTGAGGACAATCCCGGCCTCCATCGTCTTGTCAATATAATAGTCGTGGTAGGCTTTTTTGTTGGAGCAAGCTATTTTCATCGCAACTCAGCGCGGCAGCGCAATTTCATGCTGACATGAAGTTCCAACGATGCTGCTGTCATCTGCATACCCGGACACCGTTGATGATATAGCAGCGTTTTTTCAGCAGCAGCCGTTTGTAGATTGGAATCAGCTTGGCGGCTTTGCTGGGCGGCTGCATGACAGCGTTTATCGTCAATCTGTCGCCGAGAGAGTTTATAACGACAGCATTTGCCTGCGCCATGTTGCTTTTATCGCTGTGCCATTCACTGGCATACTGAGAACCAGCTGGCATCTCAAAATATAATCTATAATTGCCGCGCTTCAATCCTTCGATCTTGTACACGCCGTCTTCTCCTGTCACCTGAGATGATGCAGCAATCTTTCCAACGCTGTCATAGGCTTTCACGGTTACATTCGGCAACAGACCGTTTTTTTGGCTGGTTACGGTGCCGCTGATGACTGCGCCAGAAAAGACGGCATCAACCGCATTGTTTCCAATATCGACTAAATCAGCACTGACGAAATCGGATTGTTCGTTATACCATTTATTGATTCCTGCGCCAGCGTTATTGACAACTCGTTCAAAGAACTGAACTTTATAGCTGCTGTCAGCAGGCAGTCCGCTTACGGTGTATATGCCCTGCTCTCCAGTCGTCGCATACCCTTTTAAAATATTGTCAGGAGAAGAATAGACATTGACCCGTGCTCCAGAAAGAAAAGCTCCTGTTTCTTGGATAGTAACTTTTCCGGAAATAGCACCACCTGCTGTCAATTTTGCATCGATCAAGACAGGAACTCCAGTCACAGCAACTGATTCCGCATCACCTTCATCAGGAACAGCATGATTTTCATTCACGGAAGAATACCATGCTGTGATATAATTAGTTCCAAAAGCTCT
The DNA here is from genome assembly GCF_048287365.2 of Candidatus Electronema sp. JC. Lineage (NCBI taxonomy): Bacteria > Pseudomonadati > Thermodesulfobacteriota > Desulfobulbia > Desulfobulbales > Desulfobulbaceae > Candidatus Electronema > Candidatus Electronema sp. JC. Next base: position 7,633 of record NZ_JBLWEM020000035.1, read on the forward strand.
GAAACGTATCTTGTACGTTCCGCTCCTGACACCAGTTATTGAATAAACACCTTCTGCATTTGTTTTTCCTGAAAACCATATTGCGCTGTCGCTTGCGTCGAACGCCTGCACAGTGACATCAGCTATTGACCCGCCGGGAGCTGCCGCTTCAGTTATAGTGCCGCTGATCGTCCCTCCTGTTGCAAGCTGTGTCAAGCCGACATCGAAATTTGGATTTTCTGTTGTCAGATTTATCGGTTGAGCGTCATCGAACGTTGCGGCATTATTGTACCACTGGGCGATGTATTTTGTTCCGTATGTAGAAAAATATATTTTGTACGTGCCGAGTTGAAGGCCGGAAAGCGCATATTCGCCATTTGCATCCGTTGTGCTCATAGTTTTATATATCTCATTTGTGTCAAAGACACCGACAGATATTCCAGCAACCGGCGTTTCGCCATCAAATACTTTTCCTGTGATGCTGCCGGTTGTCTGAGCCACCGCTGCTGTTGAAACGGTGCATACCGCCAATAAAAAAATCAGGAGCCGCAGCCAAGGGCTGTTCATGCCAAGATGTTTCATTTTTCTTCTCCTTGTATGACAAGATAGTCTTTCTGAAAAGTATAAGAAGAAATCACTTTAAATTGCAAGACTTTTATTGAGCTGAGGAAGGTTTGCCGCATTTTTTCTGCCAATTCCCTGCCCGCAGCTTGCGCAGCGCATGAGCCAGCAAAACGCGGCTGACAATCAAAAGCGCACGCAGACGCACCAGAGGACTACTGCGCAGGAGGATCTTGGTTTGATCAGCAGGGAAGATGCGTTCAATCCGACCCAGCACCTGCTCCGCCGGAATGAAGCCGTCAAAGCCGAGGCAAGCATCACCTTTGGTCAAGAGCTGAGTTCGGCCATTACGACTGCGCTGCCAAATCAGGCGGTGGATAATTGGAGAATCCTGCCGACTGCGGACAAAAAGAATATCGCCGAGACAGGGAATAGCTTGACCCAGCGGAGCCACTTCCACCAATTCGTCGCCCTGAAGCAGCGGACGCATGGAACTGCCGGAAACCCGGATGCGCACGGTCAGACCTTGCCGCAGCAAGGTTTGCACAAGATCAAGCGCGCCCGGCTCACGGATGCCGATGACCGGCGGCGCAGCGGCGGGACGGCTCATAGTGCCGGAAAAGAACTGCTCAGTCGAGCGAGGCAGCCAGCTCCGCGACGGCCTGCACCGCAGTTTGATCTGGACGGAAAGCCAACTCATAGACTGGAATGGTCTTCAGCAGCGATTCGCAGACAGCAAGGCCCTTGTCGGTCCATTCTTGGCTGTACCATGGAATAGAGACGGTCTCCAGCAGCCGACGGAGGGCGGCGGAGGGCGGCAACTTTGAAACTTTTGTTTCCGGGGCTTGACTGAGAAAAACTATTGCATTCAGCGGTGCTGACTCATTGCGGGCAATCACGCCGGTTCCTTTCCACGGAGTGCCCCAGAGATGCCAGCCGTCATCCAACCTACGCATGATGATCCGCTCTTCGCTGAAAAGCTGATTTTCAGGATGAGGGAGCAGTAAATGACTGAGGGTTGATTTGCCAGTGCCGGAGACAGCGGGAAAAACCATGCCCTTGCCGTTGATAGAACCGCCTGCGGCATGAATAATCAGACCGTGGTGATTGATGAAGGTGTGTTGAAGGAGGAAACGGTTGAAGGCTAATTGAAAAAAATCGCTTGTTTCTATTGCTTCGGGCGATAGACTGTATTCAAAGCGAGAAAATTTAGCATCTATATCGAGATTCCACAGGACGTCCCCCCCTTGCTCAGAAAAACAGAGCAACTGAAACGTTCCATCTGATTTTTCCTGAAGACTTGACCTTTGCTCAAGAAATATCCTTTTACCTGTCGGCTGGAAACTTTCTTTTTGCAGACGATTGAAATATATGTAAATATCGCAATTAAAAACACTCTGATTGTCTTTGCGCTTGACAAAGCTAGAAAAATATTCAGTGCTTCTGTCAAAAGATTTGCTGGAATTATAAAAAAATACCATGTCAACTTCGACAACTATCCCGCCAATAACACAAGAGCAGATATTTATAGAAACCAAAACAATTTATCCTTTCAAACACTGGCGGCAGCTTGGTCTCCACCGCAGCCTTGGTTACCATCATAACAATTTCCACCCAATACTTGGTCTGCCAACAACTTTAACGCAATGACTCGCGGTTTTTCGTAAGAATGTTTCTCTTCCTTCTGAATGTTTCTTTCTTTTTGTTCTTTCATGATATCCTCACGTTAGTTCCACAACTTGTTAGTTGTTCTCTGCGTCGGGTGCTATACTGGCAATAAAACACTGCCGCCTGTTCCGATTTACCTGTTTCTGCTGCAAAATTGCTTGGGCAGCCTGTGCAAAGCGACCTGTCCTTGCAGCTATTGCAGGGAAAATCTGCTCCCGCTTCCTGCTCAGGAAGCAGCTTGCTGATGCTCTGCCAAGCAGCCTGAAAAGACGCTTTGCCGCCTGTTATGTCAAACGACGGCTGAAGCGTGATCAGACAAGGCTGCATTTTTCCATACGGCGTGATATGGCAGGACGATTTTCCTGCGCCGCAGCGGTAGAGCTTAGTTGACGGTTCTGTCGGCACCGCAACACATGCTCGCTCCTGCAATTTTTCCGCAACCTTGCCGATGCTCATATCCGCCGCCGCCGCCTGCTCCGGCGCAAGCCGGAAACGCAGTGTATCACGCAGACTGTCCCCGGCATTGCTGCGCCCGCCGTTGTCGCCATTGGACAGGGCCGGAATAATGGAGCAGTCATGCCGGAACTGCACACCCATTTCATCTGCCCGCTGCCAGAGCGCGGCCAATTCCGCCTGATTTACGGTCAGCACCATTGTTTTCAGCCGCAGCCGCACCTTGGCCTGCCGCAGCCGCTCCACACCTTTCATGCAGGCGGCATAAGACCCTGCCGTCTGCGTCACCGCATCAAAAATATCTTGGCTTGCCCCGTACAGCGTCACCTCCACCGCGCGCGGCGGATGTTCGACAAAGGCACTGACAATCTCATCCGTCACCAAAGAGCCGTTGCAGAATACTGTCACTAACAGGCCGCTGCGAACAGCGTGACGGTAAATTTCTATAAAATCTGGGCGGAGCATCGGATCGCCGCCGGTCATGGTCAGGAATAAAACACCTGAAGCCGCCAGCGCGTCAATCAAGCGGCAGACCGTCGCCGTATCCAGCTCCTGCTGCCTGTTTTTGCGAATATGCTCCTGATCACCCAGATAACAATGAATGCAACGGAAATTGCACCTCCGGGTCAGCTCAAACGAAACAGCCAGCGGAACACGAGCTTCAGCAGCTTTGGCAAGATAACGAGCAATATCGTTTGATTCATTGCCAAGACAATCTGATACTTCTTCTGCTGGCTGCTCTTGCTGCATAAATAACTTTATGGGGTAGAAGACTGCATTGGTGATGTTTGACAACCATCAAAACCCGAGCAAGGTGAATTTAACACCTGATCCGCAAACAATTGTACCGCAGATAACGAAGGCTTTTCGTAATGCTTGCCCTGCTCCGTCTGCTGAACTTCCTCCTGCATAACCCTCTCCCCTTTTTTTATGAATTGACATCCGCCACAATCAATCCCGCCTCTGCCAAGCCGTCAGCTATTTCCAGCACATCCGCCGCAATCACCTCTGCCGGGGCATCGTACTGCCGCTCCAGCATTTCGCTGATCTCAGCCAAACTGCGGACACCATCCAGAGCCTGCCAGATGAACGCGCCAGTCTCATTCAAAGTGTAGAGATTGTCCATCGAGGCCAGCTGGCCGGAAATCGGCACCAGCAACGTTTCATCCATCACTTTGCGGGTGACAATATTCTCCGCCTGTCGGAATACGTCAGCGGGCTGCGCTTTCATCTCTGCTCACTTTATTTTTTCGTAGTTCATCGCCGGGACAGAGCAGCACGGCCTCTGTCCCGTTGCGCTTCAAGGCAGGGCTGGCATCCGCACTGCTGGATCGCCGAGCAGGTTGTAGATGTCCATCGTGGCGGCATCATCACCCTGCTTGACCTGCCTGTAATGCCGCTTGCTCTCCAGCACCGCGTCGCCAAGGCGCGGAGCCGCCGCCTGATCAAAAAGGCTGCGGTAGAAACCCTCGGCAATGATGTCGCCGAGATGGTTGAACGACAGGCCCGTCGCGCCGAAGAAGCCGACCGCCGCGCCGTCGGCCCGCAGCACCGCGCTTTCACCGATGCTGTTCATGGCCGGATAGCCGAAGCTGGCTGCCGAGCAGCTCATGCTCACCATCAGCGTCGGCTGGCCAGCCGGATTCAGCTCTTCGATATTTTTAGCTGAAAGCAGGCCGTTGCCTTTGCCAAAGCCGATCAGCGAGCTGTGGCCGATGTAATGCAGAATGCCGGTGCCCTGCTGCATCGCTGTTTTGATGCGGTCATGCACAGCAGTGACACCCAAGCTGTCAACATCCAGCTTGGAAACCGTCATCTGCTCCGGCGCGAAACCGGCCACCAGCTCGGCGCTGGCTTTGAAATTGCCAGCAGCCGGATCATTTTTGTCATTGACGACGGTCATGCTGCCGCTGCCCGCGCTCAGCTCATAGCTGATCACTTTGTCAATATAGCGGTCGAATTCCGCTTTGTCAAACACAGGAATGCGTCCGACAGCAAATTCCGGCACGCCGTCATTGCCAGCCACATCCGCCAAGGCGTTGTCGCTGGGGAAGAAGCCTTCCGGCGTGGCGACCAGCACGCTTGGAATCACCGGCCAGCCATAGCCGAGATGATTTCTGTAATCATAGGAGCCGTCGCCGACCAAGGCCACATAGCGGGGCGCCTGCGCCCATTTTTCATGAACATGGGCGAGGAAATCATGCACTGCCTCAGGCGCGGCCAAGCCGTGGCTGAACTCATCCTGCACGTCCTCGATGTCAACAACCATGCTGGCCAAGCCCTGACTCTGGCGGTGTTCGGCCAGCCGTCTGGCGGAATCCAGCAGATGCAGCGGGGCGATGATCAGATAATCAGCCCGGTTTTTGCCGCTGCGCAGCTGCGACGGGCTGTCCGCCGTGACCGTTTCAGCGTCGGCTGCGGCAAGGTTTTCTGTGATGAAGTAGCTGCGGCCCGGTTTGGTCCGCACGGTCACGGCGAAACCGTCAGCAACCGTCGTGCTTTTGCTCACCGCCGTCCGCAGCCGCACCGGCTTGACCGGATTGCTGATGTCCAAAGCCAGCACATTTTTCGTGCTGAAGCCCTCCACCGTCACTTTCGTGGCCTGGCCGCTGCTGAAGGTCAGCTCGCCGTCCGCCGCCTCATACTTCCGCTCGTACTCCAGGTCAAACGACTCAAGGTAAATCAGCGAATACACCGTGCCGCTGTTCAGCCGCGAGACGACCTGCACCTCGTTGCCGCTTTCGCGCAGCAGGCTGGCCGGAACATCCATCTTGAGCTGCCAGTCGCCGATTTCAGCGGTCTCTTCGCTGCCAAGTTCTGTGCCGTTGAACGACACCGTCACCTTGTACGGCGCGGCTGTCCCGGTGCTGCGGCTGGAGATGTTGACCAGATTAACGGTGAGCGCCGCGCTGCCGCTGCCTGTCCAAGACGGCGCGGCGATGGAGTGCGTCACTTCGGCTTCTTTGCCGTGGGCAAGCAGATACTCCCATGCCCAGAAGTCGCGCACCGGCTTGTTGATGTAGAGATGGAAGGGCATGTGATTCTCCTCCAGCCGTTCCCGGTGGACAAAGGACAGCCCTGTCCTGACCTTGCCTGCCGCCTGCGGCAGGGTGACAATCGCCGCGCCCCGTTTGCCCAGCTCAAGGCTGTAGATATTCTGGCCAATGTCGTTCCGCGACGGAGCCTGGCCATAGAACCAGAGCGCGGCGCCATTTTTGGCGAACAGGGCAGGGACGCGCTTGCCCTCCAGCGTCACCAGACATTTTTTTGCCCGCAGCAGCTGCGCCACCTGCTGTTTTTTCAGGCCGGAAGCGGCGGCAATGCGGTCCGCTGTCAAATACACCAGTCCGTCGCTGCTCACCGGCACTTTCAGCGTTTTGCTGGTTTTCTTCTTGACCTGCGCGGCAAGGCTTTTCGCCGCCTGTTTGCGCAGAACAGCCCGCCGCACCTGCTTGTCAGTGTTCAGCGGCTCATGGGCCAGCGAGAAGCCTTCAGGGCCGTCGGCCTGCATGGCCGGATTGACCGGCAGCGGTTTTTCCGCCCGGACAGTGTACGGCCCCGCCACCGCGCCTTGACTGTTGACCGCGACTTCCACAACCCGGTACGTATGCTCCTTGCCCGGCTCCGCTGCTGCGTCAACATAGCGGTATTCGCCGCCATGCGGCGGGGTGAGCATTCCCGGCATAAGCTCCTGCGTGACCGCCTCGTACTTGCCGCTCTGCGCATTCAGCCGCTCCAGCAGGAAGCCGATGGTGCCGACCTCGCTGTCCGTCTTCCACTCCAGCACAGTCTGATTGTCATCGTTGATGTATGCCTTGAAGGAGCTGATTAGGGCGTAGGTGGGGATGACAGGTGCCAAGCCGAAGTTTTTATCCTCTACATTCAGCGTGGTGCCGGTGATTTCAAATGGCAGCACTGAACTGCCAGTGGTCAGAGCCAAACCATCCAAGCCGCTGCCGCTGATTTCCACCAGATATTTGCCATCAGGCAGATTGCTGAAATAGTAATTGCTGTCGGTGCTGTCAGTCAAGACAGTCTGCAATACTTGATCGCCGCTGTCCAGCTTGCCGTCGCCATTCTGATCAAGATAGAGAGTGACTGTCACCTCAGCTATTGGATTTTCACCAGAATTTACATCTCCTCCTTTATCAGCATCCAGCCAAACCAGCCCGCTGACTGAGCCACTGCCCGTTTGAGCTTTGAAACCAAAGTCCGTGTTGCTGACAGAAGATGCGCCCAGCGTGACCGCAACCTCATGGCTGCCTGTATCATCACTGTCCTTTGCATCATCGCCGCCAGCATTGGCTGTGGTGACAGAGAAGTTTTCCAAAGCACCGCCGGAGCTGAAGTTGCTGTCCGCCAGCTTGACCACATAATTGCCAGCAGACAGACCGCTGAAATTGTAACGGCCATCCGAGCCGGTGGTTTCTGTTCTGATCGGTGAAGAACCGCTGTCAATGCTGCCGTCGCCGTTACTGTCAAAGTAGAGTTCCACCTCAACACCGTTCATGCCGGGTTCGTCTGGAGTCTGCACACCGTCGCCGTTCAGATCAAGCCAGACTCGGTCGCCGATGCTCAGGCTCTGGTAGCCAAAGTCAGCATTCATCACGTTCCCGGTCAAGTCACTGATCTTGAAAATATTGCCATCGACTTGATTGGTTGACGTTCTGCCATCCAAGATGCCGCTGCGGTCTGTCACCCGCACTTCGTAGTTTACGCCTGTGCCGCCTTGGGCCACGTTGAATAAATATGCGCCGTTTGCATCTGTGGTGGTTGTGGCGACAGGAATGCCGTCCCGATACAGATCAACCGTCACTCCGGCAATGCCGTTTTCGCCTGTGTCTTTTCCACCGTTGCCGTTGCTGTCCTCCCAGATCAAATCACCGATGGTGTAGCCGGTGCCGCTGGTGAACTTGAGGCCGAAGTCAGCGGAAAGAATATCGGTGTCGGCAGGAACAGTGACATCTTTGCTTGCCGTTCCGCTGTTGCTGACCGCCATGTCGGTCGGCAGTGTGACTGTGACAGTGTATTCACCTGCATCAACCGGTGCCAGATAGTGACCTGCGGCATCGGTGAAAACCTCTATCGGAGAACCGCCCAGTTTTGGCGTGATAGTAACTTTCACATCTTTGATGCCTGCTTCACCTGCATCTTGAATGCCGTCATTGTCAAGATCAAACCAGATCGTGTCGCCGATCAGCGGCGTGGTGCCGACATAACCGAAGTCGAGCTTGTCAATCACCTGACCTGCTGCAACAGTGATCATGCTGCCGCCTGTTGCGCCAGCATCAAGGTCAGAGTCAAGCGCGTCATCGCCGCCTTGATCTGCCGTTGCTGCTGTCAGACCACTGGGCAGGCTTGTTTCATCCACATCCACCCAGTAGTTGCCCGGAGGCAATCCGGCAAAGGAGTAATTGCCGTTGCCGTCGGTGACGACAGTTGCTACCAGCGTATCTCCAGTGCTGCTGAAACCGCTGACTCCATCATCACGGTAGATATTAACTGTCACGCCGCTCAGGCCGGGTTCGTTCAGGCTCTGAATACCGTCTCGATTCACATCCAGCCAAACGCGGTCGCCGATGGTTGCGCCGCCGATGAAGCCAAAGTCGCGGGTGAAATCGCTGCCGCCCTTGACCAATCCGCTGACTTCTTCGCCAGCTGGATCATCAGCCTTACCATCCGCAGCAGGAACGCCGCTGCCATCATTCAGGCTGTCTGTTGCCAATGTGTGTGTCGAAACCAGCTCACCAGTGGCAGGCACGGTGATGGTGTAGGTCGGCCCGCCAGTCACAGAGTTATAATTCTCATCCAGCATGACGTTGTCAAAGCGGTAGTCGCCGTTTGCATCCGTCAACGTGGTGAGGGTAGTCTTTTCGCCGTTCGGATAGGTGACCGTCAGCACCACCTGATAATGCGCCAGCTTCTTTTCGCCGCTGTCCAATGTGCCGTTGTTGTTGGGATCATCCCAAAGCGTGCCGCCAAAGGACGTGCTGTCCTTGTAGTAGCCGAAATCAGCCGTGTTATTATTTGGCTGGCTGCCGCCGACAGTGACGCTGTAGCCGCCGCTCACTTGGCTGTTGTCGTCAGCACCGGCATTCGGCCCGACAGAATGCCACCAGCCGGTGAGCTGGCCTGCTTCATCGGTGACTTCCACTGTGTAGGTGCCGTCCGGCAGCTTGCCGAAGCTGTAGTCACCGCTGCTGTTGGTAGTTGTCGTGCCAACGATGTTGCCGTTGCTGTCGCGCAGGACAACGGTCACGCCGCTGAGGCCAGCAGTTTCTGCCGCCGCTTTGGTGCCGTCCGCATTCACATCATTCCAGATTGTGCCGGAAACGGTGTTGCTGCCTGTGTAGCCGAAATTCTGCGTCAGATTCGGCTGCACTACGCCGCCGGATTCAGTCAGCGTGACAACAGATTTACTGTCGTCGCCGCCGTTCGGGTCAATAGTGTTGGTCAAGCCTGATCCGCCATTGGGCAGCGAAGTGGTCTTCACCCGCACCTCATAATCACCTGCCGGGAGATTGCCAAACTGATACTGGCCGTTCTCGTCGGTTTGAGTGACAGCCACCAGCTTGCCGTCCTTATACAAGCTGACAGCAACACCTTCCAAGCCTTCGCCCGGATTGTAATCGCCACTATTGTTGCTATCCAAGAAGATCGTGCTGCCGATCATGCCTTTGCCAGCAGTCTGGCCGTCCGGGGTGTAGCCGAAGTTCACGTCATTGACTTCGGCACCAGACACTGCAACGGTGTGCTGATTATCCCGCGTGCTGTCAGGGTCGCCGCTCTGCACAACCTCGCCGAGGACGTTCTGTGTGTCAGTGACAACCACAGTGTAATTGCCGTTCGGCACACCGCTGAAGGTATAGCCGCCGCTGCTGTCCGTTACAGTAGTAGCAATGATCTTGCCGGAATCATCCTTCAGCATCACGGTCACGCTGGGGATGCCGGTGTCGCCGCCGTTCAGGACGTTGTCGCCGCTGTCGCCGCACGTTGCTCCGCCTGCCAAAGCGCAGGCATCAGCATCAACATCACGATACACCGTGCCGATGACGATGCCGCTGCTTGCTGGTGCTGGCTGATAGCCGAAATCGCCTTGCAGATAGACATCGCCGGGGCCAAGCAGGACAGGCGCGGTGGTTTTGCCATCCTTGGTTGCATCCGGGTCGCCGGTTGCTGTCCAGTTTCCGCTGCCGCCGGGCAGAGTGCTGCTGTCCACCTCAACGACATAGCTGCCTGCGCTGATGCTGGTGAAGATGTAATTGCCTGCGCTGTCAGTGGTCTTGATGGTTGGCGGGTTATCGCCAGCACCGCCATACACGCCGTCGCCGTTGTCGTCAGTGAGCAGCTTGACAGTCACGCCGCTGAGGCCCGGCTCGCCGGGATCCTGCACGCCGTCACCGTTCGCATCGCTCCAGATGCGGTCGCCAATGGCACCAGTGTCTCCAGCTCCGGGACTCGTTGTGGTTGTCGGAGCAACCCAGTTGTAGCCGAAGTCGGCGGTCATGTATTCAACACCGCTGCCGACGGTGACGATGGTTGTGTTAGCGGTGTTTGCGCCTTGTTTGTCATCATCTTCGTCGTATGTCGGCTGAAGGCCAGAAGGCGGTGTTACAGAAACCGTCCAGTTGCCTGCCGGAACATCTTTGAACAGATATTCACCGTTGGCATCGGTAGTGGTTGTGACAGTCACATCGTCACCGTTGCCGCAAGTGCCATCTGGGCCACAGGAATACAAGGTTACGGTTGCATTTGGAATCCCATCCTCACCCGCATCCTGCTTGCCGTCGCCGTTTTCATCCAGCCAGATACGGTCGCCGATAACGCTTTTTGCTGCTGGCAGCGGGAAACGGATGTCCTCGACTTCACCGTTTGTGGCCGTGCCTTTGTAGGCCAGCTCAGGCACTGCCGGTTTTTCCGGGAAGAGCCGGAAGCGGGCGTAGCCTTGCGAGACATCAAAGGTGCCTTCGGGAATATTGAATGTTGGCGATTGCACACCAGCGGTGTTTGGATCAATGTCAACAGAGTAAGGATCGTTTGGATTAGCAGCAGGGGGAGCAACGGCCATATTTATGATCATCTCGCCTGCGCCGCTGAAGGTGCCGTCACCGTCAAAGTCAAACCATGCGACTAACCAGCCGCTGCCGGTGACATTCACAGTGACGCTGCCGCCACCTGTGCTTTCTGTCCAGCTGGCGGTATTGGCTGTGATGCCGTCGTTGCCGTCACCATCGGCATTCACTGAAGGCTTGCCGTCGGTTTCAGTTGTTGGTGCGGTGCCGATGTACAGATTCGGTGTTGTCGGTACGATATGACGGGGGCCGTTGTCCGCAGCAAGAGTGCTGTATGACGCAGGCGCGTCGCCGTAGTCGTAATTGACTGTGGATTTGTAGGCGAAATCGTAGCCGGTGTTGCTGGTGCTGATGCCGGTTTTGTCCGCCTGATACGCGCCAAGACTCGTAACAACAACGCTGTCTGCCGGAGTGTTTGCGGCAACAGTAGTCAGCTGAAGATAATCGCCCGGTGTGCTGGTGCTGATCACATAGCCTTCATTTGCGCCCAGCTCAGGCAGTTTGTCAAAGCTGTAATCGCCATTGCTCTTGGTCGTGGTGCTTTGCAGCAGCGCAGTTTCGCCGGATTCAACAATGCCGTCGCCGTCATCCGTCCACTTGTAGATATAAACCGGCACACCGCTGAAGGCCGTTTCGCCAGTTGTCACACCGCTGTCCTGTCCGCTGGCACCGCACACACCATCACCGCCGCTGGACGGCTCTTGGCAAATGGTGCCGCTCAAGCTGTTGTTCAGGTTGGCGTATTGATAGCCGAAGTCAATATCATTGATGCTGCCAGTTGTAGCAGTGACAATTGCTTTATTGTCATTGCCGCCGTCTTTATCATAAGTCGGCTGCAAACCTGAAGGAAGATCAGCAGGATTGACCTCGACAGTGTACTGCGCTCCATTAGTCAGGTTGGCGAAAGAATACTGGCCGCTGCTGTCAGTCACCGCTGTGCCTACCGTGGCACCGCCAGAATCTTTCAGCGTGACAGTGACACCTGCCAGCGGCGGTTCGCCCGGGTCAAACTGGCCATCGCCGTCAGTGTCAATCCAGAGCTGATCGCCGATCACGCCGGAAGGCTGATAGCCGAAGTCCGCGCCCATGAAGCTGGTGCCGTAGCGCACGTTCACCGCCTTCTGGCCGTCGCAGACTGTGCCGCTGCCTGCTGCCGGACAGACTGCGCCATCCGCATCCGGGTCAGCGGTCAAAGGTGCTCCACTGACAGTAGTGCCGACAACAACCACATAGTTGTCAGGCGGCAGGTTGCTGAACAGGTAGCGGCCATCTGCATCCGTGGTGTCTGTGCCATACAAAGTGTCGCCAGCATCATACACACCGTTTTTGTTGACATCTTTATACAGCGTGACCGTCACGCCCGGAATGCCCCCTTCGCTCAGGTCATAATCGCCGTTGCCGTTGGCATCCCAGTAAATGGTGTCGCCGATTGCGCCGTAGGCGGCAAAGCCGAAGTCTTTGTCCAGGGCTTTCTCGCCGGCAGCCAAGGGAACCTCATAGCTGATCGGAGTGGTTTCGGTGTAAGCATTGCCAAAGGCATCCTTGGGCAAGTCTGGATCAGTGTCAGTGACAACAACCCGGTACTTTCCTTCCGGCAGATTGTTGAACAGATAGGAGCCGGGCGGGTCAAGGATGTTGTCGCCGTCAAGGTCAACCGTGCCGTCTGAAGTGACCATTGTTTGCAGGGTGACATAATTACCGTCGCCGTTCGGGTCCCATTCCAGCGTGACCGTCACGCCGGGGATGCCGGTCTCCTGGCCGCCGTCCTGCACGCCGTCGCCGTCAATGTCCTTCCAGACAAAGTTGCCGATGCTGCCGGTGCCTTTGGGCTGGTAGCCGAAGTCATTACCAGTGTCGTTGCCGGAAGAAAAATCTATATCCGCATCGCCGTCACAGGCCCCGCCAACGCAGGCGACTCCCGGATTCAGGTCAGGGTCTTGCGTCTGCTGCAAACCGGTCAACTTGTCGGAACTGCCTTCAACCACGGCCAAATAATTGCCGCTGCTGAGGTTGGGGAACGAATAATCGCCGTTTCCGTCAGTGCTTGTGCTTGCAACCAGTGTTTCGCCAGCATCAACCACGCCGTTGTTATTTGTGTCCTGATAAAGATAGACAGGAACACCCTCAATACCGATTTCACCGCTGCCGGACTGCTGGGCGTTGCCGTCCCAGTCGTAATACACCGTGCCGTCAACGGTCTGCGAGCCAGAAGCCAGCTGCCAGCCGAAATTACGGTCGGTGAGCATAGCACCATTTGTTCCAGTCGTAACGCGAAGAGTGTTATTCGTTGAACTATCCTGCTCATAATTTTCATTCCACGAATAACCAGACATGTCGCCAGTTGTTTGAGTAACAACAATGTCATAGGATCTGTTTAAATCCAATCCTGTGAACTGATAATAGCCGTTGCTGTCCGTAGTGGTGGTCGCAACCACAGCACCCGTAGTGTCTTTGAGAGTTACAGTCACATTGGCAAAAGATGGCTCCACACTGCCTATGACAGAATCACCATCAATATTATTCCAAACATAACCACTCACACTGGGAGCGGATTGGAAACCGAAATCAGCTTTGGTGATATCCGTGTCATTGCTGATCACGATAAAATTATTGAGATTTTTAGTGTCCGAAATTTCATCCCGCCAACCGCCGGTGCAGCCGCTGGCACCTGCAGGATTACAGGATTGATAGGTCAGCGGATTGCCGGGCACCCCAGCACTAACAGGCTCATACGTTTCTTTGCCATCAACATCATAAACAGATTCATCAACAGCAATGCGGTAATAGCCGAAAGGAACACCAGCAAACAGATAATTGTAGTCTCCAGTCAGCGAACCGTCCGTGTAAACGGTGTCCGCTATCTGCCAAGTGCCGCCAGCCTTGGAGCAAGTCTGAGAATCGTTTGCTGTGGATGGTGCCACCGGAATGCCATTTGCATCCACGCAAGCCCAAAGGTTGACAGGCACTTTGCTCATTGGCTGGTCTGTGCCGGACGTGAATGCTCCGCCAGCCGCGCCGAGATCACTGAACACCACGCCGCTGATGTTGACTGCGGGACGTAGAGTGATGGTTTCAGTGTCAGTGTCCCCATTTGCCGGACGGCCATCAACAAACTTCGCTTCTCCCTCTGCAACAAAGGCGGTGTTGTCAGCGTCTTTGTTGGCACCGCTCACGATGGCCATCAGATTGACAATGACCTTGGCCTCTTGGCCTGGTGCGAGCGGGCCGATGTTGTCCCATTTGACAGTGGTCACACCGCTGTCTGTGTCTGTGGATGTGCCGCTTTCCTGTGGAAAAGATGAAACAAAGGTGAAATCAGCATCGTTGAAGCTGTCCTGCAAAGGCACCGGATTCACGGTCCATTCGCTGCCGCCGGGACATGGGGCATCGGTGTACACCATGAGGGCTACAGCATCTATATCCCAATGACCATACGCAGAACCACCACTCTTTTTTGCCCCTAATGTCAATGTCGCGTTTTGAATGTCAGTCCAGCTAATTGTTGGGCTGCCAATCACCGGCAATGATGGAGTGCTGCTGTTATTAATTTCAACATCTTTGCCTATCAAAGCACTGATGTTGTATAATGATAATGGAGTTGAATCGGTGCTTACGATTGTTCGCTCGACATCCCAATATGAATCGTAAACTCCATGATCACCAATGAGCGTTTCTTTGTTCCCCAGCAACCGGACAGCGACATTCGTGATATTTCCGTCATATTGACTAGGAAGGACGAAAGTATTAAATGTCACGATATCTCTTGCTGATGCAGCAAGATCAGTGTAGCCATACACCCCATCAACAGCGTACATGTTTGATGTATCTTTCCAGCTTGCACCTATTGTTGCAGTATCAATACCCGACGGGAATACGGTGTAAACACATTTTCCATCCGGCAGGCTTATGCCGCTGGGAATAGTATTCTTCACCGTCAGCTCATAAGAAACAGTCTCGCCGTCGCCGTAAGGGTCACTGCCCAGCACTCGTTTGGTGACTTCCAGCGGCGGCAGGAAGCCGAAATCAACATCGGCCACACCTGTGTTCTCAATCGTCACCGCCCGCTCTGTAGTCGTGGTCGGCGCAACGCCCGCAGTCAGATCAGAGTCATATTTATCAACCACCACGATATAATTGCCTGCTGGCAAACCGTCGAAACTGTAATCTCCGTTCCCGTCGGTTGCGTTTGTCGGCATGTCCAGCTTAATATCATCTGGAGTAAGACCATCGCCGAGCTTGTCGTAATACAGAGTGACCGTTACATTGTCTTCTCCTGCCTCGCTGCCATCCTGCGCACCATTGCCCCGGATGCCGCCAGCGCCGCTGCCGTCATCAAGAAACGCTGTGCCGCCGATGGAATACGCTCCTTGAATAAGCACATCCGCATCATCCTCAGCAAAGCAGGGGCCAGAGCCAAATGCCGCGCAACCGGTGTTGGATATGACGGGTGCGGTGTAGCCATTTGTCGGCATCGTGGCCTTGAATTCCACCTTCATGGTGTTTTCATGCGCACCGTCATCCGATGTCAGCGGTTCATCAAGCCGCCACTCTATATATTTGATATCGCTTGCCGTAGCTGGCTGAACAGCAGTCCACGTCACACCATCTGCCGAATATAGAATCAATCCGCTCTTGGTGACTCCATCCGTATTGGCAATGAATTTTGCTGAGTTAAGCTCATACACAGAACCCTCTGGAACTTTTTCCCGAATCACCAGCGGCACGCCCAGTTCAGGATTGCCGATGGAAAGAGTGTAGGGATTGTTCAACGAATCTGTGTATTTGTTCGGATTGGTCACTTCCAAGGTGTAGGTGACTGGGCCGCTGCCGGATGCAATGCTGGTCGGGCTGGCCGTCTTGTCAATGTACGCCTTCGGACTTTGAGTCATCATCGGCGGCAGCGGCGCGCCGTAGTCTGCCGAAAACTTCTCGTTGTCACGACCTGAAGCCACTTCCTGATAGGGCGACAACGTGCCGGAACAGGTGCCGTTCAAGGCCACAAATTCATAAAATACCAAGCCGACCACGCCGGTGTTGTCGGGGATATTCTCAAAATAAAGCTGGTCAACAAAGGGAATCAGCTTCTCGCCGCCGTCCTTCAGCTTGACGATCAGCAGGCCGTAGGTGCGCACCATGCGGAAGCAGCCGGGGTCATACAAAGAAGGATTTCCGATGGGCTGCGCCCAAGCGTTCTGATCCGGCACCAAGTCGCCGTTGTTGTCAAAGCCTTGGTTGGCGTTGCCGAAGTCGTACCATATTCCTTGAGTGCGGACAGTGTTGCCGGGATAGGCCACGCCGTCAATGCCGCTGGAACTCCACGTGTCCCAGCCCAATGCCTCCTCAATGACCTGCTTGTACTCATCCGGCACCTTGTTGTCGCCGTTCGGCCAAATTTTGTTGGCCGAGGCGGACAGCTCGCTGCGCATGGTCAGCTTGCGGCTGTCATCAGCGGTCAAAGACGTTGCGCCACCGTCATCCTTGGCTGTGGCCCAGACATCATAAGTCAGCCAGAGATCATCTTCCAGCCCGCTGCCGCCGGTGACGCTTGTGGTGCAAGGTGGCGGCTGAGGAATATACTTTCCTGACCCGTCATCGACATTTGCGCACTGCGGATAGGAAACCACCCAATACTCAGTCCGGCACTCACCCGGCTTGAGTGTGCCTATCCAAGCCCGGCTGGCATCGGTGACACTTGAGAACGAGCCGGATTCATGGGTGAAGAAGTAGCTGCCGGTGTTGGCCAGATGTGGATGCTCCGCTTGAAAAGCCGCATCAGTTGAATTCCGCGCCGGATAGGTGCCTGGTATTTTGCTGGAAAAATCACCAATATACGCTTGAACATCCGTCAGGTCGTTGCTGCCGGTGTTGCAAAACTTCGCGCCGAGCGTGGCCGCAGTGGGCGCGTAGGTTGCTGGCGTGGTGACGTTGGAATCCACCACCAAGTTATAGGCGGAAATGATCTCAATTTTGAGATCGCCCGACGGATTGGCTGCCTGCGCCGCCGAAAACGGCAGCAGCGCGGCTAAAAGCACCGTAGCGGAAACGCAGCGGCTGAATGTGTTTTTCAGCAAGGTCTTCATGACGCTCTCCTTATAATATTCGGCGGAATTCCTTTGAGGAACGCGCCGGGCATGTCCCACATTGTTCTTTGAACAAAAAACTATCTTGTTATCCAACGAATTCAATTTTTTATACTCAGTAGATGATAGCTATTCTCAAATAGGATTATACGCTCGATGCAAAGAAATCTCAAGAAAAATTCGAGACGTTCCCGTTACCCCCCCCCATTAGATATCAATTTGAAATTAATCAATTTTTTAAAGTAAAAATTTCGTCCAGCAGGAACGCCGGAGGCAGTTTGCGAATAGTTCTCGACAGCGGCGGGGCTTTTTGTTATTCAGGCGGAATGGAAACAGGAAACAGCAAGGAGACAGGCTGCGCCAAATGCGGGGCCTGCATGACAGTCTGTCCGGTCTTCCGGGCGGAAGGCCGCGAGTCGCTCACCGCCAGAGGCAGGCTGCACCTGCTGGCCGCGTGTTCGGGGCCGCCGACCGCCGCGCTGGCCGAGGTCTTCACCCGCTGCCTGCTCTGCGGGGCCTGCGAGCAGATCTGCCCGCGCCGCCTGCCGATCACCCGGCTGACCGCCGAGGCCCGCAGCCGTCTGCCGCCGCTGCTTGCGCCGGGCAGCCTGAGCAAGGCCGCCGCCTGCGCGGCGTTGGCCCGTCCGGTGCTGCTGGACAGTTTGGTGAGAATGGGAGTCAGGTTGAAGCGGCTGCCTTTCCTGCCGGAAAATTCCGGCCTGCGGCTGAAGCTGGCTTTGGCGGAGGAGTGCCTCATGCCAGATCTTCCGCCGCCGCCGGAAAGCGGGCCGCAACGTGGGGACGGATTTGCGTATTTTGTCGGCTGCTTCGCCCGGCATCTCCAGCCGTCCATCGCGGCGGCGACGCTGCGCCTGCTGGGCCGCTGCGGCCTGAGCGCGCAGATTCCCGCCCAGCAATGCTGCTGCGGGCTGGCGGCGTGGAGTTCGGGCAAAACAGAGCTGGCGCGGGAGCTGGCGCGGCGGAACATCACCGCCTTTGCCGGCAGCGGGCCGGTCATCACCTCCTGCGCCTCCTGCTCATCCCATTTGCTGGAGCTGCCGGAGCTGTTTGCGGAACACGATCCGTGGCGCGAAAAAGCGCGGAGCTTCACCGGGCGGATTCAAGAATTCACTGCATTTTTCAAGGAGCGGCTGCCGCCGGACAATGCGGACGGCCTGCGGGTCTTCTGGCATGACCCCTGCCATCTCCGCTTCCGGCAGGAGGGCATGGTCAGCCCGCGCCGTTTGCTGCGGAAGATGGGCTTCTCGCTGGCGGAGCCGGAAGACGGCCCCCGCTGCTGCGGCCAAGGCGGGCTGTTTCATCTCGCCTGCCCGGACACCGCCGAGAAAATCCTGCAACGCTGCATCAGCCAGACTTGTGCTGCCCGGCCCGGCTGCGTGACCACAACCTGCTCAGGCTGCCTGATGCAGCTCCAGCAGGGATTTTTTGTTCAAGGGAATAAAATTAGGGTTGCGCACCTGGCAGTTCTCTTGGAGGAGGGGGGCGGAGGAGTAAACTGCTGAACTGCCGATGGAGCAATCCGCAACCCAATCCGCTTTCTGCAAAAACCGTGCCAGAACGTGCGTGGCTGCTGACGCAGGGCATCTTTATCAAGCTGATTCAGATGGATGTCCCCTTGCTGACACGCTGCCGCAGGCTAAATGAGAATAGTTTTCATTACGCTCTATCTGGGTACTTTCTACCCTGCGGCCAGCACGAGGTGAGCAGTTCTTACTCAGCGTCAGGGCAGGACGATCTGGTCAGCCAGCTTCGCGCCGGGCGGTATCACCGCGTTTTCCCAGACAACACAGCGGGCGAGCTGCGCTCCTGCCCCGATCACCGCGCCGGGGCCGACCGCGCCCCAGTCCCTGAACACCGCCCCGTTTCCTGCCACAGCCTGACTACTTATTACCCACGAGGACGTTTTATCAGCCAGCAGACGGCGGTGGAGGTCGAGATAGTCTGCCGGGGTGCCGATGTCCTGCCAGAAGCTGCCGTCCACGCGGAGCAGGCCGACCTGCCCTGCCTCTGCCAGCCGGGCGTAGAGGTCGATAATATGGAAGAAGCCTGCCGCCGGAATCTGCCGGAGCACTTCGCGCTCAACGACATGAATGCCGGTGAAGGCGAGCAGGGTTTCGCCCGCTTCCGCTTGGCCGAAGCCGCAGACCCGGCTGCCGCGTGTCCGCACCGTGTTGAAGCGCGGGCAGTCGTGCAGGGCCATCGTCACTGCGTGACCGCCTGCGGCGTGGGCGACCAGCAGCGCAGGCAGGGCGATGTCATGATAAATGTCGCCGTTCATCACCAGCACCGGGCCGTCCTCGAACTGTGGCAGAGCCAGGCGCAGGCCGCCGCCGGTGCCGAGGATATCCTCCTCGCGCTGAAGGATAACCTCCGGCCTGCCGCGCACGGCGGCGGCGATCTGCTCCGCCAGATGACAGCCGTTGACCACGGTCTTCCGGCAGCCTGCCGCCGCCAGCTTGTCCAGCAGGATGTGCAGCAGCGGCACGTTGCAGACCGGAAAGAGCGGTTTGGGCCGGACTAAGGTGTAGGGGCGCAGCCGGGTGCCGAATCCGGCGGCCAAGAGCATGGCCTGCATCTCAGGCCAGCCGCAGCAGGGCGTTGACAGCGGCCACCGCCACCGGCGTGCCGCCTTTGCGGCCCAGCGCGGTGATGAAGGGATACGGCTTGCTGGCGAGAATCGCTTTCGACTCCGCCGCGTTGACAAAGCCCACCGGCACGCCGATGACCAAGTCCGGGGCGAACAGGCCGCGTTCCATAAGCTCCATGATCTTCAGCAGGGCGGTGGGCGCGTTGCCGATAACAGCGATGCCGATGTTCTCGCCAGCGGCCAGCTCCGCCGCCGCCTCGGAGCGGGTGATGCGCCGCGCCGCAGCCATCGCCGCAGCTTCCGCGTCCCCTGCCCGGCAGACCACCCTGCCGCCGAACCGCGCCAGCAGCTGCTTGGAGATGCCGCTGGCCGCCATGTTCACGTCCACGAGGATATTCCTGCCAGAGCGGACCGCCCGCAGCCCGGCTTCCACCGCGTCAGTGTGAAAACGCATGGTCTCGGCGAAGGAAAAGTCGCCGGTGGCGTGGATGCAGCGTCGCACCACGGCGAACTGCTCCGGGCTGAAGGCGGTCTGGCCCAGCTCGGCCTCAATGATGCGGAAGCTCTCGGCTTCGATCTCCAGCGGGTCAATGATCTGAATCTCAGGTGTGTTCATAAAGGAGTGTCCGGCAGGAGCGGGCCAAGGCTGTTCATGCAGCCAAAGCCGTTGAAAAATGGCTTCGTTCAGTCCCTCGCGCGCTGCCGATGAGGAACTGGGTGTAAGGATGCGCGGGCCGCTCCAGCACTGCTGAGGCTGGGCCGCATTCCACCAGCTCGCCCTTGAGGAGCACGCCGACGCGGTCGCTGACCTTGCGGGCCAAGGCGAGGTCGTGGGTGACAAAGAGCAGCGAGAGGCCCAGCTCGGTTTGCAGATGCAGCAGCAGTTTGAGCACCTTGGCCTGCACGCTGGGATCCAGCGCGCTGGTCGGCTCGTCAGCGATGAGCAGCGAAGGCCGCAGGATCAGGGCGCGGGCGATGCTCAGACGCTGAAGCGCGCCCATGTTGAGCTGGTGCGGATACTGCCGGAGAAAGGCATCGTCTTCCGGCAGATGCGCCTGCGTCAGCACCTCGTGCGCCCGCTCGATGTGAAGCACCTTGTTGGTGATGCCGTGGATTTTCAGCGGCTCGGTGAGGATGTCGAAAACAGTGAAGCGGTGGCTGAAGGATTCGGCGGGGTTCTGATAGACCACGCCGATGCGCCGGGCCAGCGATTTGTAGTCGCTGCGGATCCACTCGTCCATGTCCCTGCCGTCGAAGAGGCGGCTGCCGCTGTCCGGCTTCAGGCTGCCGGAGGCGATCATCGAGAGCGTGGACTTGCCCGACCCGGTCTCGCCGATCAGGGCGAAGACCTCGCCGGCGCGGACAGTCAGGTCAACAGGCCGCAGAGCCTGCATCTCCTTGTAGCTCTTGCTCACCCCGCGCAGCTCCAGCAGCTTGACGATGCCCCGGCGCAGGCAGCGCACCGTGTGCTCCTCCACCGCCTCTAACTGCGGCTGGCTGCTGGAGCATTCCGCCACAGCCTGAGTGCAGCGGTCGGCAAAAAGACAGCCGGGCGGGCGGAGCGAGGCCCCGTTGCGCTGTGCCAAAACCGCAGGCAGAGCGGCCAAATCAGCGCTGCGGCGCAGGGATTCGCCCCGGATGCCGCCAAGGTCTCTGGCGCGCTCCATGTCCGGGCAGGCGCGGCCCAAGGCCATGGTGTAAGGATGATGCGGCAGGGTGAGCAGCTTGGCCGCAGGCAGCTGCTCCATCAGCTGACCGGAGTAGAGGACGGCGGCCCGGTCAGCGGCCTGAACTGCGAACTCAAGGTCGTGGGTGATGAGCAGCACCGCCTTGCCCCGCGCCTTGGCCTCGCGGATGACCTCAGCCACCACCAGCTTGGTCGCCGCGTCTAAGTTGGAGGTTGGCTCGTCTAAAATCAGCACGTCCGGGTCAAGAACCAAGGCCATTGCCAGCATGACGCGCTGCACTTGGCCCCCGCTCAATTGGTGCGGATAGCGCTGCTGCTCCTGTTCAGACAGGCCGAGGCGGCTGAGGGCCTGCGCGGCAATCGCCAATGCCTCTGCGCGTTTGCTCGCTGTCCGACAGAGCAGCGGCTCGGCCACCTGCTCGATGACCGGATGCACCGGGTTGAGGTTGGCCGTGCCGTTCTGGAAGGCCATCGCCACCCGGAACCAGCGCAGGCGGCTCACTGCCGCCGGATCGGCGTAATCCACCGCCTCTCCGTTCAGCCTGATCTCGCCGCCGATGATTGCACCCTCCGGCAGCAGGCCAAGACAGGCCAAGGCCAAGGTGGATTTGCCGGAGCCGGACTCGCCGATCAAAGCGGTGCTGGTTCCGGGCGCAAGCTCCAAATCCACTTCGTCCAAGGCGTGGATCAGCGCGTGCTCGGTGCGGTAGATGACGGACAGCTTGCTGACGCTCAGGCTCATGCTGAAAGACTCCGGTCTGATTGATGAATGCCGCGCAGGCGGCTGAAAGGGCAGGGTACTGTACTACATTTTTTCAGCCCGGACAACGGGGCAGTTTCTTGAAACTGCAAGAACTTGGCCGCGTGCGCGCTCTCCAATTCACCAGAACCACTTCAGCTCGGCGGTCAGCGCCGTTCGTTCCGCCTGCTCCACGCTGATGCACAAGGCGGTCTGCGCGGACAGTCCGGCTTGCAGCTCCGCGCTGAGGAAGGGCTGAGCATCGCCTTCATAATTCACCGTTGCCAATCCAGCCAGCAGGCGGCCTTTGATCCCGCCGTTTCCAGCCAGCAGGCCAAGCTGCGGGCGCAGGCGGAGATACGGCTCCACGCTGTGCGCCGCCGCGTCAGTCATGGCATAGGCTGTCAGCTGCGGACTGATTTGCCAGGCCCAGCCGATGCCGAACTGCAACAGCGCATCATAACGGCCCTCATCCTCAGCCACGCCGCCGCGCAGCTGCCACGACCAAGGATTTTCCCCGTCCTCAGCCATGAAGTTCGTCTTGATCTTGCGGATGCGGATCAGATCCAGCTGCTCCAAGAACAGCGCGTCCTCCTTGCCGCCGAGACTGACTGAGGTGTCCAAAACCGCCAGTTCGTCGCCGGCCAGGCTGTTGCGGCCCAAGCTCTCCTGAATGAACGGCGCCCAGCGCAGACGCAGCTGCGCCTGCTGCCGCGCATCATACGCCGCGCCAAGGCTGACGAGCATGGGTTTGTCGCCAGCCGCAGGAGAGGGCAGGGCGGGCGGCTCCGCCAGCGGCCCGCTGCTGGGCGGCAGGAGGAAGCGGGCGGGCAGCAGGCGGTTTTTCATCGCCTTGGCCGCCGCGCTGGGTTCGGGCTGCTCGGCGGTCAGCCGGTAATTGGCATAGGCGAGCAGGCTGTCCGCAACTTCAGCCTGCCGCTCCGGCTTCAGTTCGGCCAAATGTTCTTGCAGGGAGTCCGGCCCCTGACGGATCACCGCCCGCGCCGCCGCCTGCTCCTCAGGACGGAGCAGGCTGAACTGATGCCGCATCCGCCGCTGCGCCGAAGGAATGAAGCGCACCGATTTGATCAGGCCGGGCTGGCCAGCGGCCCTGCGCTGGCGGTCAAGGTCTTCCAGCCGATGCAAGGTCTCCACCGGCGCATACCAGAACTTGGCCCGCTCCAGCAGCGGCTCGTCAAAGACCAGCTCCAGCAGCTCGGCCAGCCGGAAGGCGCAGTTCTTGTCGAGGAAATAGTAAGCAAACTTCTTGCCCAGCACCTCCCAGAGGTGCAGCACAAGCAGAGTGCGCTGCGCGTCCGTGAGCAGCAGCTCATAATCCCAGATGTCGCGGAACTCGGTGCGGGAATAGACCAGGTCCTGCGTATAGAAATAGCGGTCGGAGAAGCCTGCCTGATAGCCGCCGCCAAGGCCGCGCAGGATGTAGAGCGCGACCGGCTCGTCCTCCGGCACCAGCGCACCGTAGTTGACGGTCAGGTCAAACAGCCCGGCCTGATCGTCCTGCGCCTTGGTGTTGAGCTTGAGCAGCGAATGGCCGAAAACTGAGGCCGGATTGCCGAGATAGCCGCTGACAAGGAAGAGGCTGAACGACTGCGTTTTTTCCGGCAGCGACCAGCGGGCCAAGGCGCGGCACTGGGCAGGGACAGGCTGATAGTCCGGCAAGTGAAGCTGCTGGTTCAGCCAGAAATAGCGGGCGGGAAAGCGGCAGCGGGCATGGCTGTTCCCGTCTTCCGGCCACGGCGCGGCATAGGCGGCCAGCGTCGCCCGCAGCTCGGCCTCAGCATTTTGCCTGCCGTCAGAGGCAAGGAAGAAGTCCGGGCTGAGGATTTCGCTTTGTCCGGACTCGCGGTCAAAATGCAGCAGCTTCAGCCACGTTGGATGCCGGGCCAGCGGCGCGGGCGGCGGAGACAGCGCGGCGGCGGCAGGATGCGGGCTGAGCAGGCTGAGGAAAAAGAACAGCGCAATTTTTTTCGCCAAAAACATGCGCGGCCTCAGGCGGCTTTAGGAAAATCCTCCACGCCCCAGTCAGCCGGAGTCACCGGCTTCAGACCGTGCGCGGCCCGCGCCCGGTCGCAGTCCTCATTGACCGCGCCGTCCAGGAGCGAGGGCTGAAAGGCCCGGCAGACTGAGGAGCGGTGTTCATAAATCGCGCAGGCCACGCTCCTGCCGATCTCGCCAGTCAACGCGACGCAGCGCGGGTTCAGTCCGCGCGTGCCCTTCATCTGCACCCGGAAATCGTTTATTTTTTCAACAAGGTCATCCGGCACGCCGCCGGGCGTGCCGGATTCGGTCTCGCCCCAGTAAAAAGAGGCCCGGAAAAAGGCGCAGCAGGCACCGCAGCGCAGGCAAGGATTGCTGACAGGCATTATCGCAGTTGGCAGTTGAGTTCAAAGGAAAAAAGAAAGAGCCACGCTGCTGATTATACCGCGCCGAACAGCACTCCGCCGCCGCGTCAAGGGGAAAACCCCTTGCCCCCCTGCGGCGGAATTTGCTATAAAAGGCAGGCAGCAGCCGTTTCAGCCACCTTTTTCCCGATCCTCATGTCCCGCCGCAAGCACACAGCCCCGGAGCAGCAGCATGACACACGCGAGCCGTCCGGCCCGGTTTTCACCGTTCAGCTCGGCCTCAGCGGCATAGTCGGCATCGGCGTGGTTGTGTTCTGCCTTTTTCTGTGGATGTTCCTGCTCGGCATCTGGGCGGGACAGACCATTCTTTATCCGCCGCCGACCTCCAGCCCGCCTGCTGCCCCGTCTGTGTCCGCTGACCGTCCCCCTGAAATCCGCAGCGCGGCACCGGAGCCGGAACTGCGGCATCTGCCGGAGTCCGAGGAGGTGCTGCTCCTGCCGACGGAGCGGAAACGCCGGATAAGCCCGCCGGAGCCTGCCGGAATCAGGGCGGAATGATCTGCGGCCTTGACCAAACAGCGGCTGCGGGTTACTCTGCATGGTTTTCGCCTCAACCCATTCCTCATCCGCAACCTTCAGCCGAAAAATGCCGATCATGAACGGAGCCGCCAGTTGTTCCGCCGCCAGCCTCATCCGTCCGGCCCGCATGGGCGATGTCAAGCCGATCCACAGCCTGCTCCAGCAGTTCGCCAGCAAGGGGCTGCTGCTGGGCCGCTCCATCAGCTCGCTCTACGACGACCTGCGCGACTTTGTCGTTTATGACCAAGGCGGCGCTGTGCAGGGTGTCTGCGCCCTGCACATCTGCTGGGAAAATCTGGCCGAGATACGCTCGCTGGCTGTGGCCGAGAGCAGCCACAAGCAGGGCATTGGCCGCGCCTTGGTCAGCTCCTGTCTTCATGAGGCGAAGAGCTTGGAAATAGGCCGGGTCTTCACCCTGACCTACCAGGGCGGTTTTTTCCGCAAATTAGGCTTTGCGCCCATTGAAAAAAGCGAATTGCCGCATAAAATATGGAGCGACTGCATTCAGTGCCCCAAATTCCCGGACTGCGACGAAGAGGCGCTGATCTGGACCAACGACTAATCCTGGCGGCGCGGAGCTGAACAGCTCCGTCTGCGGAGAGCAAGCATGATAGGCAAAGCATTAACGAAGATATTCGGCAGCAAGAACGACCGCGAGATCAAAATCCTGCGAAAAACAGTGGAGCAGATCAACCGGCTGGAGCCGTCGGTGGAGCCGCTCACTGACAGCCAGCTGCGGGACAAGACCGCCGAGTTCAAGGAGCGCTGCGCAGGCGGCGAGACGCTGGACAGCTTGCTGCCGGAAGCCTTTGCCGTCTGCCGGGAAGGCGCGAAACGGGTGCTGGGCGAGCGGCATTATGATGTCCAGCTCATCGGCGGAATGGTCCTGCATCAGGGCAAAATAGCGGAGATGAAGACCGGCGAGGGCAAGACGCTGACCTCGACCGCCGCTGTCTATCTCAACGCCCTCAGCGGCAAAGGCGTGCATGTGGTCACGGTCAACGACTACCTTGCCCGCCGCGACGTGGAGTGGATGGGCCAGCTCTATCACTTTCTCGGCCTGAGCACCGGCGCGATTCTGCATGGCATGGACGACCGCGCCCGCCGCGAGGCATACGCCGCTGATGTCACCTACGGCACCAACAACGAGTTCGGCTTCGATTATCTGCGCGACAACATGAAGTTCGCCCTCAGCGACTACTGCCAGCGCGGCTTCAACTTCGCCATTGTCGATGAGGTGGACTCGATCCTGATTGACGAGGCCCGCACGCCGTTGATCATCTCCGGCCCGGCTGAGATGTCCACCGATCTCTACCATAAGGTGGACGCGGTCATGCCCCGCTTCCGCGAGGAGGAGCATTACACCAAGGACGAGAAGTCCCGCCAGGTGCTGCTCACCGATGAAGGCGTGATGCTGGCCGAAGAGCTGCTCGGCGTGGACAATCTTTACGATCCGCGCAACATCGGCTGGCTGCATCACGTCAATCAGGCCCTGAAAGCGCACGTCCTCTTCAAGAAGGATGTGGACTACATCGTCAAGAACGGCGAGGTGGTGATTGTTGATGAGTTCACAGGCCGGACGATGGAAGGCCGCCGCTGGTCGGACGGCCTGCATCAGGCAGTAGAGGCCAAGGAGGGCGTGAAGATTGAGAAGGAGAACCAGACGCTGGCCTCGATCACCTTCCAGAACTACTTCCGCATGTACAAGAAGCTGGCTGGCATGACCGGCACGGCGGACACCGAGGCGGCGGAGTTCAAGAAAATCTACAATCTCGACGTGGTGGTGATTCCGAGCAACCGGCCTGTGGTGCGCATCGACATGGCCGACGTGATTTACAAGAATCAGGCCGCCAAGTACCGCGCTGTTGTCCGGGAGATCAAGGAGCTGCATGAGAAAGGCCAGCCTGCCTTGGTCGGCACCATCTCCATCGACGTGTCCGAGCTGATTTCCGACATGCTGAAGAAGGAGGGCATCCCGCACGAGGTGCTCAACGCCAAACAGCACGACCGCGAGGCGGAGATCATCGCCCAAGCTGGCCAGCTGGGTAAGATCACCATCGCCACCAACATGGCCGGACGCGGCACCGACATCAAGCTCGGCGCAGGCGTGCGCGAGGCAGGCGGCCTGCACATCCTCGGCACCAGCCGCCACGAGTCCCGCCGGATCGACAACCAGCTGCGCGGACGCTCAGGCCGCCAGGGCGATCCCGGCTCCTCCCGCTTCTACCTCTCCCTTGAGGACGACCTGCTCCGCATCTTCGGCGGCGACCGCCTGACTTCGATCATGAACCGTTTGGGCATGGAGGAGGATGAGCCGATTGAGCACTCGATGATCTCCAAGGCCATTGAGAACGCCCAGCGCAAGGTCGAGGGCCACAACTTCGACATCCGCAAGCACCTGCTTGAGTACGACGACGTGATGAACAAGCAGCGCGAGGTGATCTACACCCAGCGCCGCGAAGTGCTGGAGCGCGAGGACATCTCCGACATCATCCGGGACATGGTCGGCGACCTTGCGGAGAGCTTGGTGGACAGCGTGGCCGAGGAGCGCAAACCCTCGGAGGACTGGGACTGGCTGCTCTTTGAGGAGAAGGCGGCGGAGCAGTTCAACATCCAGCCCGGCTGGCTGCCTGCGGAACGGCACGAAATCAGCCGCGACAAGCTGCGCGAGCTGCTGCTGGCCGCTGTCAGCCAGGCCTACCGCGAGCAGGAGGAGCGCAACGGCGTGGAGCAGATGCGCCATCTGGAGCGGATGATCCTCCTGCAAGTGGTGGACACGCTGTGGAAAGAGCATCTGCTCAACATGGATCATCTCAAAGAGGGCATCGGCCTGCGCGGCTACGGCCAGAAAAACCCGCTCGACGAGTACAAGAAGGAAGGCTTCGACATGTTCGCGGGCATGGTCGAGGCGGTCAAAGGGCAGACGATCAGCAATCTGATGTATGTCCGCATCGTCCAGCAGGACGACGTGGCCCGCATGGAGGAGGAGCAGCGGCGCAGGCGCGAGGAGGAGCTGGAGCGGATGCTGCTGGCCAACGCCGCCGAAGGCAGGCAGTCAGGGCGGCAGCAGGATGCGGAGAAGATCAACCGCAACGCGCCTTGCCCTTGCGGCTCCGGCAAGAAGTACAAGAAGTGCTGCGGCGCCTTGAGCTGAAGCGGCAGGGAACAATAAAAAAGGCCGCCTGTTTTCCACAGGCGGCCTTTTTTTATTGGGATGAAAGAAATTTGGGGCGGCTTACTCCAGCACGAAGTCGGAGCGGCGGTTCATCTCGTAGTCAGACTCCTCGGAGCCGACAAAGAGCGGACGCTCCTCGCCAAAAGACATGGTTCTGATCCGGCTGGCCGCAACGCCCAGATTGAGCAGATATTTTTTCGCGCTCACGGCCCGGCGCTCGCCCAGCGCCAAGTTGTACTCGCTGGTGCCGCGCTCGTCGCAGTTGCCTTCGATGACCACACGGGCCTGCGCATGTTTCTTCATGTATTGCGCGTTGGCTTCCATTTTGGCCACTTGGTCGGTGCGGACGCTGGACTGGTCGAAATTATAATAAATGGACTTCAGCTCCGGCGAGGAGCGGCCATTTTTCCGCTTGTAGGCGGCGCTTTTGTCGGCAGTGAAGCCGGGGGCTTTCTCCGCCGGGCCGCCGCCCGCGCTCAGGGCCTCCACCACTGGAGCGGCTTCCGGCGAATTGTAGATGTCGGCGGCGGAACCAGGCGCCGAAGGCAGGTTGTCCAAGGCGGAGTAGTTTTCGCCAGCGTCCACGCCGTAGGACGGCTCAGCGGCAGCGTCATCAGTCGTCAGGCCGGAGTCAGCGTCATAAAAGGTGCTGCCGCCCGCCTTCTGCTTGGGGTACGGCTCCACCGGCTTGGGGCCGCAGGCGGTCAAGGTGAGAGCGAAGATCATGCAGGCGCAGAGCGCCATGCGGCTGGCATGGGTGTTCATGACAATTCCTCAAGCGAATTTGATCAAATTTTTAAAAAAGGGAAGGGACTGAGAACAGCGGGCATGAAAATACTGTATTTTACGTTGTTCCGTTCCCATCGTCAAGGACAAACCTCCTTCAGACAGCGAGGAAAGCCTGCTGCCGCATTTGTCCCGTCTTTTCCGGCAGAACTGCAAGAAAACGCAGGACGCTTCCAAGAATAGCTGTTGACAGACATTTCTTTTCCGCTGTAAATGATCTGTGAAGCCTGAGCCGCCCTGCGGCGGCATTCCGGGACAGCCGCCCTTTATTTTCCTGACCTGAACCGCCGATGCAGACCGCCTCCGACAGCGCAAAGATACTTTTTCTTGGCTCCAATGTCAAAATCACCAACATGCCGGTCAAAGAGGTCAGCCTGCTGGAGGAGGGCAGCCTGCCCGCCTACGGCTACAATCCCGGCGACAACATCGTCCTGCTCGCCGGGCCGGTGACGATTGAGCACGGGCGGCTGGAGCAGTGCCTGACGTGGCTTTCCGCCTATCTCGCCGGCTCGGAGCTGCATCCGAAGATCAACACCCTGTCCTACGGGGCGGAGCGGCAGGTCTACCAGCTTTTCCGCAAGCGGCGGAGCGGCAAGGACGGACGCGCCGAGGGCTGGTTCATGACCAAGCAGATCCTGCCTGCCGAGGAGCGCGGCGCGGCGGCCCCGCTCTTCACCTTCAGCGGGCACGAGTACGCAGTTGCCGGCGGCAACACCGGCATGGTCTTGATTGACGACTCCGGGATGCCGCCGCAGATCTGCGACGAGATGAGCGAGCTGAATCCCGGCATGTGGTGCGTGGCTTTGGGCATTTCTGTCGCCCACTGGCAGCATTGGGCCAAGCTGCTCGGCGAGCGCTTCACCCTCTTCTGCCGCCTCTCCGACTTGGAAACCACCCGGATGGAGATGGACTCCTCGGTGAATTGGGAAACCATTGTCGCCATGTGCCTGCGCGCCCTGCGCACCCCGGAGGTCGGCCTCTGGGACAGCGTGCGGCACCGCTTCCTTTGCGGGGTCATTATCGAGATGTTCCCGCACGCCATCCTCTATGTCGGTCCGGAGGCTGTCTATTTTCGCTGCCGCAAGGGCAGCCTGCCGGAAAAAAGCTCCTCGCGCAAACGCGGCTCTGTGCCCTGCTACGACACCATGGTCACGGCCATGCTGACCTTGAAGGCACTGCGCTCAAATGGCCTTGATTTTTCCCGCCGCGCCTTCTACGATTTCTCCAAGCAGGTGCTCTGCAACTGGCAGCGGCTGAACGAGCATGGCTATCATTTTGACGACGGGCTGCGCCTGCCGGTGCTGGACTGCTCCTCAGCCTGCCTCAGCGGCCTGCCCTGTTCCTGCGCCGAGAGCTTGAACATTGACCCGACCTTTATTGAGCTGCCGTATTTCACCCCGGAGTTTGAGGAGAATTTGGAACATGCCGCCGGACAGGCTTGGGGCGAGAAAAAGAAAAAGGCTCTGCGTTCGCTCTTCCGGCATCAGTACGACTATCCGTATCCAAGAAACGAGGACGCGCCGCTCAATTACATCGACATCATCATGTCGGTGCTGCACTGCCTGAAAGAAGAGGTGAACCGGGACACCGGCTTTGACAATCTGCCGATCTTCCGGCTCGGCCATCTTCGCACCACCGATCCGGCGGAGATTGACCCGGTGCTGACCCTGCATCAGGTGATGGATTCCTATGTTTCCAAGGAGTCGGTGCTGCGTCCGCTCTGCATCGGCGTGTTCGGCCCGCCCGGCTCCGGCAAGTCCTTTGCGGTCAAGCAGGTGGCCAACGAGATCGCCCGGCATTATGAGAGCAGCCCCTTTGTGTTTTTTGAATTCAACCTGACCCAGTTCGCCAGCCCGGACGAGATCAACGCCGCCATCGACCCCATCCGCGCCTCGGTGGCGCAGGGCAAGGTGCCCATTGCCTTCTGGGACGAGTTCGATTGCCGCTATGACGGCCACGAGTTCGGCTACCTCCGCTATTTTCTTCCGGCGATGCAGGACGGCGTGACCTACGTGCAGGGCATTCCGTATCATATAGGCCGGGCAATCTTCGTCTTCGCGGGCGGGGTCAAGGCGAGCTGGGAGGGCATGGAGCGGCTGCTCACGCCGAAAAAGCCAAAGGATCTGCAACTGATCAAAACCTTGAAAATCCCGGACTTCATGAGCCGCCTGCGGGTGGTTTTGGACATTGACGGCATCGAGGTGCCAGAGTATCTGCTCAAGGATTCAGCCAGTGCAAAGGAGCTGGAGGAGCTGCGGCGCATCCTGCTCAAGCGGGCCTTCATCATCGCCCACCAGATGCACACCCACTGGAAGAGCGCGGCCCGCAAGACCTCCGGCCTGCTCCTCCGCCTGCTGCTGGCGGATTACAAATTCGGCGCCCGCTCCATCGAGGCGGTGATTGAAGCCAGCCGCGCCGCCGACCGTCTGGTGTACGGCCTGCCGGAGCTGATTGCGCCGTCCGCCGCCCGCATTCACGCCGAATGGCGGGTGGATTTGGAGCGGAAGATTGATCAGTTCCGCAAGGCGAAAGGGCTGCGGGCGGTCTGGTAGGCGGCTGCCGCCCCGCCTTCCTTTCAGGAACATGGACACCAGAGCGAAGATCATAAACGGAAGCCGTTTTTCCCTGCCCTGCATCGCCCTGCTGTGCATCGCGCTGGGCCTGCACCTGATCAGCCTCTGCAACTACCTGCTTTTCCATACCCTGTCGGAGTTCTTCAGCGTCATCATCGCCTGCGCGATTTTTATTTTCGCGTGGAACACCCGGCACATCCAGAGCAATCATTTTTTTCTTTTCCTCGGCATGGCCTATCTCTTCATCGGCCTGCTCGACCTCCTGCACTGCCTGACCTGCGCGGGCATGGGCATTTTTCCGCCAGCCCTGGCCGCATCCGGGGCCTCGGAGCAGCTCTGGCTGGCGGCCCGGAGCATGGAAAGCTGCTCCCTGCTGCTGGCCTTCTGCTTCATCCGCCGGAAATGCAGCGTCGGCTGGACCATGGCCGCCTGTCTGCTGATTTCCTGCCTGCTGCTGCTTCTGATTTTCATCTGCCCGGTTTTTCCGGCCTGCGAGACGGAAAGCGGCAGACTGACGGAGTTCAAGCGGCAAGGCGAATATTTTGTCGCCGTGCTGCTCGCCTGCTCGCTGCCGCTTCTGCACTGGCATCGCGCCAGCTTTGACCGCGAGGTGCTGCGTCTGATGCAGGCCGCCGTGCTGCTGGCCATCGCGGCGGAGCTGGCTCAGACCTTTCACGCCAGCCGCCTGAGCTTGGCCAGCTTTGCCAGCCATCTCTTCCGTATTTTTTCCTGTTACGCCATCTACCGGGCGGTGATCGCCACCGGTCTGACCCAGCCTTACAACACCCTCTTTCGCGAGCTGAACGCGCACAAAGACGAGCTGGAGGAAAAAGTGCGCCAGCGCACCGCCGCCCTTCAGCAGAGCCGGGACAGTTTGCAGGCGGAGATGGCCGGACGGCTGCGGACGGAAAAAGAGCTGCTCTGGGAGCTGGCCGTCAACCGGACGCTGGCTCAGGCCGCTGACGCGCTGATCTCCCGCTCCCTGCCGGTCCGTGAGGTGGAAAAGCTGGTGGGCCGGGCGGCAAGGGAGCTGATCGGCTGCGAATACGGCATGGCCAAGGCCGCGCAGGAGACAGGGGCGGAAGAGGAAGGGAGCTTGGGACAGCTGACGGAAATGCCTTGGGACAGCGTTCTCAACACCAGGCAGAGTTTTTACACCAACACGCTGTCCGCTCCGGCGCAGGCGGTCCGAATGCAGCCGGAGCATCTGCCGTACCGCAATTATCTGCATGTTCCGGCGGTGATTGAAGGACGGGCCGTGGGCCGCATCGCTCTGGCGAACAAGGAGGGAGATTTCGCTGAGGCGGATTTGGCGGCGGCGGAGCGGCTGGCCGCTGTCTTCGCCTTGGCCGTGCAGCGCAGGCAGACTGAGGACTCCCTCAGCCGGAGCGAGCGCAAGTACCGCAGCCTGTTCAATGACGCGCCGGACATGATCCACATTCTCAGCCAAGAGAAAAAAATTGTGGACGCGAATCCGGCGGAGCTGCTGGCTTTGGGCTGCCTCAAGGAGGAGCTGGTCGGCACGCCGCTGTTAGACATTGTCCATCCTGAGTTCCGCCGCAAAACCGCCCAGGCGCTGGAGCAGATTTTCACTTTCGGTCGCTCCATGCAGCAGCATGAGACCGCACTGATCACCCGCAGCGGCGGCCAGGTGGATGTCGAGGTCAGCGCGGTGCCTCTGCTGGAGAACGGCAGGGTGGTCTCGGTGCGGGCGATCATGCGCGACATCACCGGGCGGAAAAAGGAGGAGCAGGAGCGCAAGAAGCTGGAGGCCCAGCTCCGGCAGTCGCGGAAGATGGAGGCCATCGGCACGCTGGCTGGCGGCATCGCCCATGATTTCAACAACATTCTCGGCCCGATCCTCGGCTACGCCGAAATGGCGCTGGACGCTCTGCCTGAAGGCAGCAGCATCGCCCCGTGGCTGAACGAGGTGCTGCGGGCCGGAGGCCGGGCCAAGGAGCTGGTGCGGCAGATTTTGGCCATCAGCCGCAAGTGCGAGCAGGAATTGCAGCCGCTGCGCATTCAGCCGGTGATCAAGGAGACGCTCAAGCTGCTGCGCTCCTCGCTGCCCGCGACCATTGAAATCCGGCAGCGGCTCGATCCGGCCTGCGGGACCGTGCTGGCCGATCCGACCCGGATTCATCAGGTGGTGATGAACCTCTGCACCAACGCCTATCACGCGATGCGTGAAACCGGCGGCCTGCTGGAGGTCTTCCTGCGGCAGACCGAGCTGGCTGCGGAGACCATTCCGGGCAGGCTGCGGCTGCCGCCCGGCTCCTATCTTCAGCTTGAGGTGCGCGACTCCGGCCCCGGCATCCCGGAAGAGCTGCTGGAGAAAATTTTCGAGCCGTATTTCACCACCAGGGATAAAGGCGAGGGCACGGGGCTGGGGCTGGCCTTGGTGCAGAGCATCGCTCTTGACTTTGGCGGCGATGTCGCCGTGGTCAGCGAGCCGGGCTGCGGCGCGGCCTTCTCGGTGTATCTGCCGGTGATCAAAGCGGCGCAGGAAAAGGGGCCATGCGCCGCCGCCGCGCCTTTGCCTGGCGGCTGCGAGCGGCTGCTGGTGGTGGACGACGATGTCAACATCGCCGAGCTGGCCATGAACATGCTGGTCAGTCTTGGCTATCAGGTCACGGTCCGGACCAGCAGTCCGGACGCGCTGGCCCTGTTTGCGGCGGAGCCGGAGAGCTTTGATCTGGTGCTGACCGACATGACCATGCCGCAGATGACCGGCGCCGAGCTGGCCGCCAGGCTGCTCGCGCTGCGGCCTGGCCTGCCGGTGCTGCTCTGCACTGGATTCAGCGAGCTGATGGACGAGCAGAAGGCTGCCTTTCTCGGCATCCGCGCCCTGCTGATGAAGCCTTTCAGCAAGACCGAGCTGGCCTGCGCGGTGCGGGCAGCTCTGAACGGGGAAAAAAAATTGGCGGCGGCCTGCGCCGGGCCGCCGCCAGAGCCTGCGCCAAGCAGGGGAGGAGCAGAATGAACTGGTTCCGATGGACTGCGACCGCGCTGCTGGCCGCCGTTCCTGCCGCCGCTGCGGCTTCAGGGAGCAGGCCGGCTGCGGCCCCCGCCTTCATAGTGGTTTATGACGCGCCTTTTCACCGGGTGGCTTTGACTGAAGACCTGCGGCTGACCGAGACCAAGGCGGAGGCGGAGCACGACAATCCGGTGTCCGCCGCGCCCTCCCGCACAGTGACGAAGGAGCGGAGCGTCAGCATTTCGCCGGAGCAGGCGGCGGAGCTGCTGCGCCGCATCCGGGAAAACGGCTTTCACGAGCTGAAGGACGCATACGGAGCAGGGCCGCAGGAGCGCAGCTATGCCACTCGCATCGTTGTGCAGGAGGCTGGCGGCGCGGCAAAGCAGGTGGTCTGCCGCAGCAGCCCGGCGGCTGAAGAGTGCCCGGCAGCCTTTTTCAAGGTTGAACAAAAGATCATCGAATTCGCGCGCAAGGCGGTTCAAATTCAAAAAGAAGGAGAATGACATGAAGAGGACGCATTGGATGCTGGCGGCGGTTTCTCTGCTGCTTTTTTTCGGTCTGGCCGCCGCTGACTGGGCTGCGGCGCAGGGCCGCTGGCGGCAGGAGGCGGAGCGCGATGTTGAGGAGGAAGGCTGGCGGGCCGCCCACAGCGCCGAGCTGACTGAGCAGGAAGCCGGTCGCGGCGAGGTCGCGCCGGGCATTTCCATTTTTGCCGGGCGCGGCACAATGGAAATGATGCGGCTGCACGACTGGGCCAACGCGCTGATTCAGCAGGCGGCTGAGGCGGCAGGGAGCAGCCGCTTCAGTCAGGAGGAGCAGTTTCAGACCATGCGCTTCACCGTGCGCACGGTGCGGGAGCTGCTGCGCGGCCCGCGTTCCGGCAGCGGAACGCTCGATCTGAACGGTCTGAAATTCAAGGCCGGAGTGCTGGAGCGCAGAGGCCGCTTCGGACGGCTGTTTGTTCCCTATGTGGCTCTGCGGAGCGCAGCGGCGCAGAAAGACTGGCGGCGGCAGGACAGCGTTCCTTGGCAGCAGGCGCCGCCGTCCTCCGCCGCGCCGCAGCAGCAGGAGCAGTTTTTCCCGGATGCCTCGGCTGATCCGCTGAACGCCTTCAGGCTGACCAACACCGCCCGCCAGATCAGCGGCGACCGCTGGGAGTGGACCGCCTTTATTGACGGGCCTGCGCCCTTTCTGCGCCGGATCAGCTCTGTCACCTATCACCTGCATTCCACGTTCAATCCCAGCAGGCGGCAGGGCGACAGCTCCCGTCTTGGCCATCCGCTGACAGCCGTCGGCTGGGGTGTCTTTCTGCTGCGGGCCGATGTGACGCTGGATGACGGCACGCGGCGCAGCTATGAGCATACGCTGCAATTTCAATGAGCGCGGCGGCGGAAAAAATTGACAGCGGGCTGGATTGGCTTTATACTTAATTTTTCCAGATTGCATTGACCTCTCCTGAAAAAGGAGGTGATTGCTAAACAACAAACTGCATCTTGGATGCTGAAAGGAAAAGCAGCGCAGCAGCTGGCATGTTTGCCGCATAAAAATAAATCCCACAGGATCAACTAAGGGCAGGAGGCTGCCATGAAAGCGTCAAAATTTATTCTTGTTTTTCTTTTCCTTCTTCTTGCCGCCGCGCCGCAGGGCTTTGCCCAAGACCGGCGCAGCGCGCAGGACACAGTGGAGCGCGGCGGCTGGCAGGTCGCCTACGGCGCGGAGCTGCGGGGCCGGGAAGCCGAGGCAGGCGAGGTCGCGCCCGGAGTTTTGCTGCACAACCGGGATGCGGCTCGTGACTGGGCCAGATACTTGGTTGACGAGGCGGTGCGGCAGGCGGAAGGCCGTTACGGCGCGTCAGCCCTGTACAGTTTTGGCCGGTCCGAACGGCGCGACGCAGGCAGAATGCTCTTGGAGACAGTCAGTAGTTTTCTCCGCAGCCGCAGCGGCGGCGAGAGCAGAATGGAGCGGGGGCCGGTGACGTTCAAAGCTGGAGTGATGGTCTATGTGGATCCTTCCAGAGGCCGGGAGCGTTTTGTTCCCTATGCGGGCATCAGGATGCGGCGCGACTTTGACCGCCGTCCTGACCATCGGCCTGATTACAGACGCGACGGCTACGAGCGGCGGCCTGAGATAGAGTTCGACCGTCGTCCGCCCCGGCCTGACTACGGCCGAGGGTATTGATGACTCTCTCCGGCAGCGGCTCAGACGCTGCCGGTCTTTTTTTGCCGTCCGGCATTTCCTCCTTCACTGTGGCCTCCATGAAAATCCTTCTTTGCCTGATCCTCTGCCTCAGCGCGGCAGCATCTGGCCTTGCCGCCCAGCCTAAGCCGATTCCTTATTATTTCATCGCCGTGCATAACGAGCCGTTCAATCACCAGCAGAACAAATTTTTCACGGATGAATCCTATGGCATTCTCACGAAGATGATTGCCAAGGCTGATGCGTATAACATCAAGCTGACCATCATGCTTGCTCCGCATTGGGCGGATTATCTTTTATCAGACAAAGATCGGGCTGCCGCGTTGGAACGCTGGAAAAAAAGCAGGCATGAAATCGCCGGCCATCATCACAGCGTCGGCCATGGCAATTGGGACGGCTATTCCGCCCTGTCGCGGCAGGAGGCCGAGGCATGGCGGGCTAAGGCAGGCGGGCATGATTTTCAAGCGGTGTACGGTTCTGAAACCTATTACGGCACATTGACTGACTTCACCGCCAAATTGCGGCGGCTCAATCCTGAAATCAAATCCGGCTGCATGAATGATGAAGGATTCAAAAATGCTCTGCCCGACGCGATCATCTATGACACCTGCTCCGGTTTCGCCAATTACGGCGAGCTAGGTCGGCAGGAAGTGGATATTCAGCCGGAAAAAGGCCGGAACGAGTATGTTTCCGTCGGCACGGTCAACGGTATTGAGCGGAAATGGCTGACCCATCATTTCATGGCCAAGGCCGCGCCCGCCATGCAGGTTTTCAGCTCAATGCGCTCCGGCGTGTACGGCACTGTCAATCACAGCTCGCCGCATGAAGTGCAGGAGTTTTCCGATTATCTCGATTTCCTCCACCGCGCTGACCCGCAGGGCGCAAAAAGCAGAACGCTGGCCCAGATTATTGAGCAAAAGCTGCTGCCGGAGAAAACGTTGGCCGCCAATGTCGTGAACGACGGCCCAGCCCCTCCTGCGGCGGCGCCGCGCAATTAACGTATCAGGAGCAAAATTATGAACAAACGGATCACTCTGACCGGACTGGCCTTTTGTCTGGCTGTCGTCCCGGCGTGGGGAAAAGACGATGCGAAACCGCAGGCAGATGCGGACAAGACCGCCGTCTCGCCCGCATCTGCCGCTGAAAGCAAGGCCAAGATTTTGGATTTGCAGGCTGCCCAGCGGCTGGCCCTGAAGGGCAATCCGGGCATCGGCGCGGCGCAGGCCCGGATCGAGCAGGCCAAGGCGAAAATCAAGCAGGCGATTGCCAGCCAGCAGCCCAGCCTTGACGCAGCCGCCAATGTCGGCGCGCAGAGCAACAAGGACGGCGACATCAACGAAAACAGCTCGGTCGGCCTGCAAGGCTCGTGGCTCATGTTTGACGGCCATGCCCGCAAATTCCAGCAGGAGCAGGCCGAACAGGGCGAAAAGGTCTCGGCGGCAGCCAAGCGCAACAGCCAGCGGCTGCTTGTCGCTGCTGTGGCTGACGCGTTCTACAACGCCCAATTAGCCAGAACCTCGATTGACATCGCCACGGCAGATCAGGAATTCTACGAACAGCAGCTTAAGGACGCGCAGCACCGCTTTGATGCCGGAGCCAGTTCCTGGGGTGATGTGCTCAATATTCGGGTGCAGGTGAACACGGCCAAAAATAGCCTGATCAACGCCAAGCGGCAGTATGAGGCGGCCCGCTACGGCCTGGCCGCCCTGCTTGCAGTGGTGGAGGCTGCCGCTCTGCCGGAGCTAGCCGCGCTGGAGCAGAACTTTGTTCCTTCCGAGGAGGAGTCGGCGGCCGACACTGAGGCCATGATCCGCGAGGCTCTGAAAAACCGCCCGGACATGAAGCGGCTGGCATGGCAGATCAAGGCCGCCGAGGCAGGCATCAACGCGGCTGAGGCGCAGAGCGCGCCCAAGGTGCGGCTTTCAGGACAGGCCGGGCTGGTCAGCCAGGAGGAACTGCTGCCGGAGGATTTCGGCGCGTCGCTGGCCTTAGGCCTGACGTGGAATCTTTACTCTGGCGGAGCGGTCGAGGCGGCGGCACTGGAGGCCCGGCAGGGCAAGCGGGAGGCGGCCTACAGCCGCGCCGACCTGAGCAACAGCATCGCGGCGGAGATCCGCCAGGATGCCGCCCTGCTGACCGCTGCGGCCAAGCAGGTGCGCCTCCAACAGGAGAGCGTCGAATTAGTGAAGGAGAACCGCAAGCTGGCTAAAAATGAATACGAGGCCGGAGCCGCCTCGTTGACCCGTCTCAACGAGGCCCAGCGCGACCTCACCGCCACCTACGGGCGGCTGGCGCAGGCGGTGGCAGGCTACCATCAGGCCCGTCATCAGCTCCTCTCAGCTGCGGGCAAAAATCTGGAGCCGTTCGCCGACCTGCTCGACGCGAAGGTGCAGGAACCGAAGGCAGGAAAATAATTCAGATGAGCGGCACACATCACTCCGAACATCACCGAATCCACCGCTCCGGCTGGCTGCGGGCGGCGGTTCTCGGCGCGAATGACGGCATCGTCTCCACAGCCAGCCTGCTGGTGGGCATCGCCGCCGCTGGTGCGGACAGCGCGCAAATCCTTTTGGCGGGTGTCGCCGGACTGACTGCCGGAGCCATGTCCATGGCCGCTGGCGAGTATGTTTCAGTAAAATCGCAGGAAGACACGGAACGCGCCGACCTTCAGATGGAAGCTCATGCGCTGGAGCACAACCATGAGGCGGAGCACAGGGAGCTGGCCGCCATCTATCGGGAGCGCGGCTTGGATGCGGAGCTGGCGGAAGAGGTGGCGCGGCAGCTCATGCGCCACAACGCGCTGGAGGCCCATGCGCGGGATGAAATCGGCATCACCGCCGAACTGAGCGCCCAGCCGCTGCAAGCCGCGTTCTGGTCAGCCGCCGCCTTCACGCTGGGCGGCGCGTTTCCTGTGGCGGCGGCGGCGACGGCTCCGGCAGCGGCCCTGCTCTGGCTGATACCCAGCTTGGCGATTGCCCTACTGGCCGCGCTGGGCGCGACAGCGGCTGTTGCGGGCGGGGCCTCGCCGCTGCGCGGGGCAGTGCGGGTCTGCTTCTGGGGCACCTTGGCCATGGGTCTGACCGCCGCTGTGGGCAGGCTGTTCGGGGTGGCCGTGTAGCAACAGGCAATAAAAAAGGAGGCTGAACAATGTTCAGCCTCCTGAATGCTCGTGGTAGCGGGGACCGGATTTGAACCGATGACCTTCGGGTTATGCGTACCACTTCGGCTTTCGCCGCCTGAACTGCTTCAGTTTGTGGTCTGGACTTTCCCTTCACCCTCAGCTTGAACTGTTAGGGTGCCTCCCATCAAGTCTCTACACCTTCCTTCTGACGAAGGCTTGGCTCGGGATTACCAGTGCCAAAGGCTTCCCCGACTTTGAGAGGCGATCGCATGTACGTTTCCCTACATGCAGCCCATTGCAAAATTGACTCCCACCTGTCACGGTGGACGGCAGAACGCGGCTTGCGCTGCCGTTTGTCAGCTTCAACCAGATGTATTTCACTGGCGTAGCTGAGGAACACCTCTACTGGAAAAACATAGAACAGTTCGGCCTCTGGAAGGTACACAAGCGCGAAGTCAAAATCTGACTGCTTATAGCTCTCTCGAACCATAACTCTGCGGTTTGTCTTCGTCCGACGAGTGTCCGCGACATAATTGCCCCGTTTCTCGTCAAACCACGCAGACTTCACTTGAACTTTTACAAAAACCCCTTCCACGTCAAAGACCATATCATACGGAAGCCGGTCTCCAACAGGTTTTAAAACTGCCCAGCCACGCTTCAAAGCCTGAAGCACAGCCGCCTGTTCAGCGATGTCGCCCTTGAGCTTAGTGTCCACGCTGTTCTGTCAATCTTGCGGAATTGAGCCCGACGAGCTACCAGACTGCTCCACCCCGCGTCACATGGCGGACACTATACCTTCCTCCGGCTGCCCTGTCAAGAGGGAAAATGATAGGTCTCAACTTTTCTCCGGCGGACGGACGCGGCTGATCTGCGCCATGACGCTGTCCGGGAAAGGCATCAGCCTGCCTTGGCGGTCGATGCAGGCGTGCTTGGTGAAGCCCTTGACTAACAGCAGCTCCTTGCCGCCGCGCTGGCAGCTGATCCGGTAGTGGAAGCGGAGGGTGAAGAGGGTCAGCTCATTCAGACTGACAGCGATGGTGAGCAGATCATCATAGCGGCCCGACGCTTTATAGCGCAAATAGCACTCCGTCACCGGCAGGATGATCCCCTCCTGCTCCATCGCGCTGTAGGGCAGGCCGTGGCCGCGCATCATCTCGGTGCGGCCCATCTCCATGAAGCGGAGATAATTGGCGTTGTAGATGATGCCGCCTGCGTCGGTGTCGCCATAGATCACCCGACAGTCCATGCGGAAGACCGGCTCAATCAGCTCCATGCTCAGGTCAGCCATGCCGCCGCTCCTGCTGGACAAGGCGGGCGAAGAAGACCGCGCCGCTGTCCAGCAGCTCGGCCACGCCCTTGATGTTCGCCTCGGTGTAGCTCAGGCCGGACTGCTTACCAGTCCCCCGCGAGTCGTAGATGAAGATCGGCACCGGCCAGTCCTCGTGGGTGCGGCGGGCAATCGGGGTGTAGTGATCCATCGCCACGACGAGACGATACGGCCCGCCGCGCCGGTTCATCTCTGCCGCTATCGGGGCGACGATCTTGCTGTCAAAGTCTTCGATGGCCTGCACCTTGTCCTTGGGCGATCCCTGATGTCCAGCCTCATCCGGGGCCTCAATATGCACGACAACAAAGTCCTGCGTCTCCAAAGCCTTCAGGGCCGCATCCGCCTTGCCTTGATAGTTGGTGTCGAGATAGCCGGTCGCGCCCGGCACCTGCACCACCTCCAGCCCGGCGCAGACACCGATGCCTTTAAGCAAGTCCACGGCGGAGATCAGGCTGCCGGTCAGGCACCAGCGCGTTTGCAGCGTCTCCATCTGCGGCCTGCCGCCCTCGCCCCAGAGCCAGATGCCGTTGGCGGGCTTCTTGCCTGCGGCAATGCGCTGCTGGTTCACTGGGTGTTCGGCCAGCACAGCGCGGGCGCAGCGCAGCAGCTTGGCCAAATGCTCGGCGGCAAGCTGCTGCTGATAGAACTCTGTCACGTCCTTGTCCATCCAGTCGTGCGGCGGCACCGTGCGCAGCCCCTGCGGCACTGCGCCATGATGCATGAGCAGGTGGCGGTAGCTCACTCCCGCATGGAGCTGGAGCCGCGCCGTTCCGCAGGCATCCTGAATGGCCGCGATCAGCTCCGCCGCCTCAGCGGTGCTGATGTGGCCCGCGCTGTAGTCGATCATGGTCAGCTGGTCGTCCGGCCCGTATTCGACCGTGACCAAGTTGCAGCGGAAGGCCGCCCCGTCCGCCGGAATGGCGATGCCCATGCTCGCGGCCTCCAGCGGGGCGCGGCCTGTGTAGCATTTGTCCGGCTCGTAGCCGAGCAGGGAGAGGTTGGCC
The DNA here is from genome assembly GCF_048287365.2 of Candidatus Electronema sp. JC. NCBI lineage: Bacteria > Pseudomonadati > Thermodesulfobacteriota > Desulfobulbia > Desulfobulbales > Desulfobulbaceae > Candidatus Electronema > Candidatus Electronema sp. JC. Next base: position 49,581 of record NZ_JBLWEM020000035.1, read on the forward strand.
ACGTCGCTGCCCGGCGGATAGCCCGGCGGCACGGTGCGCACCAACAGCGGCTCGGCCAAGGCGCAGAGCCGGTCAACTGTCGGCTTGCAGGCCGCTTCGAGCGGAGTTTTGTTGCCCAGCGCGGGAACAGGCGTGTCGCCCATGCCGTCGCCGATGAGGATGATATGTTTCATGGTGTCTGACAAAGAAGATTGAAGAGATTGAAGCTGCTCACCCGGATGTCCCGCTGCGAAGCGCTGCCATCGCCGCTCCTTCTTGGTTAATTGGCTGAGATGACCGCGAAACCCACAGCCGTCCATCCTAAAACGGCGCGGCGCCGCTGTCAAGACATTCTTTGCCGCTTTGAGAAGGATCCTCCGCCTCAGGCGGCAAGGCGCCTTGCTGGAAAACACGGAGGTTCCTTCGCGCAAAAGGGGAAGGCACCTTCTCGTGATCCGGCAAGGATCCTCCGCGCCAAACGAGAAGGCGCCTTGCCGTGCAATGAGGAGGCGCCTTCTTTGCAGCAGGTCTCGCACCTTGACATCTCTCCCAAGCATGATATTTTCCAGAGCCTCCATGAATGACGCTGCTCCACGGCTGCCCTGCCTGCGGTGATGTCCCCTCAAGCATGGCAGCAAAACATCTCCCAGAGACCGCCTGCCTTGAAACCTGAATCACCCCAGCTTGAACTTTCCCTTGCCGAGGCCCGCGCCGCCATTGCCGCGCGGCTTGCCCCGCTGGCGGCGGAGCGCGTCCCGCTGCATCTGGCGCGGGGCCGGGTCTGCGCCGCCGACCTCCTCGCCAGCCGCTCCAGCCCTTCCTGCGATCAGTCGGCCAGAGACGGCTTCGCCGTGGCCGCCGCGCCGCTGTCCGCTGCTCCAGGCTTTGCTCTTTTTCACATAGCCGGAGAAATAGCCGCTGGCTGCGCAGAGCTGAAGACGCTCGCGCCGGGACAGGCCTTCCGCATCATGACCGGCGCGGTCGTGCCGTCCGGGACAGCAAGGGTCGTGCCTTTTGAAGTCTGCCAAGAAGAGGGCGGCCAAGTGCGTGTGCCGCTGACGGAGCTTGCGCACGGGCAGCGGCATATCCGCCGCCAAGGCTGCGAGGTGCGGGCCGGAGATCTGCTCGCCGTGGCCGGAACCTGCCTGCTGCCGGATCATCTCCGCCTGCTGGCCGAGGACGGCTGTGAAGAGATCTCAGTGCGCCGCCTGCCAAGGGCTGCGGTTGTCTGCACCGGCAGCGAGCTGACGCAGGCCGGGGAGCCGCTGCCGCCGGGCGGAAAAATCTCCGGCAACGGCGCGCTGCTGGCAGCCTTGCTTGAGGAGCAGCACTGCGTCTGCCTCTGCTGCTGCATTGCCAAGGATGACGCGGACAGCATGGCCGCGCTGCTGGCCGAGATCATGGAGCGCGACCGGCCCGATCTGCTCATCACCACCGGCGGCATGGGGCCGGGCAAGTTTGATCTCACCGAGCAGGTCTTTGCCCGGCTTGGCGGCGAGCCGGTTTATAACCGCCTGCGGCTGCGGCCCGGTCGGGCGACGCTCTTCGGCCTGCTGCACGGGCTGCCTTTCTTCGGCCTGCCCGGCCCGCCGCCTGCGGTGCGCCTGCTTTTTCATGAGCTGATCGTTCCGGCTCTTGCCCGGCTGCAAGGGGAGGAGATTGCCGACGGCTTGATCAAGGCGCGGCTGGACGGCCCTGCGTCTGCCGCGCAACCGGGCTGCACGGTGCTGAAAGGCGCGGTCGTTTGGGTGGATGAGGAGGGACGGCTGCGGGCGCGTCCGGCGCAAGGGCTGGAGCCGCCCAACGCCATTCTGCACCTGCGCGGCGACGAGGCGGAGTTAGTCAGTCTCCGGCTGATTGGGCCGCTGGCAGCGGCTGACAGCGCGGGCAGAAGAAGGTAGCCCGCCCGCCGATGACCTCTTTGCGGATCAGCTCCTGGCAGGCTGCGCAGGGCTGACCGTGGCGGCTATACACTGCGAGCTGAAGCTGAAACCAGCCCGGCTGGCCGTTGGAGCTGAGGAAATCGCTGACCGTGGACCCGCCTGCGGCAATGGCCCGGTGCAGAATGTCCACCGCGCAGGCGGCGACGCGCCGCCACTGCGCAAGGCTGAGGCTGCCTGCTGGAGTCTGCGGATGCACTCCGGCGGCGAAGAGGGTTTCGTTGGCGTAGATGTTGCCTATTCCAGCAATCAGCTTGGCATCCATGAGGAAGAGCTTCACCGCCTGCCTGCGCCACTCAGCCCGCCGGGCCAAGGTCTCAGCCGTGAAATCCGGGCCGAACGGCTCAATCCCTTGGCTGCGGCTGAAGACCTCCTCCAGCCGCGTTGCCTCTGCGCCCGGCCAGACCGCCACGCTGCCGAAACGGCGGGCATCGTTGAAGCGCAGCTCCATCCCGTTGTCCAAACTCAGGCAGAGATGGTCGTGCGTCCGCCGCGCCGCTGTCTGCGGAAAGATGCCCAGTTTGCCGGTCATACCGAGATGCACGACCAGCACGCTGCCGCTGTCCATGCGGATGAGCAGGTATTTGGCTCGGCGGTCAAGGCTGGCGACTGCGCCGCCGCAAATGGCCTCTTTCAGCAGCTTGACCGGCATGGACTGTCGCAGACGCTTCCCTGACCAGTGCGCAGCGGTGACAGTCCGGCCCGGCAGATGCGGCAGCAGGCCCCGGCGGGTCACTTCAACTTCCGGCAGTTCAGGCATGATGGGCCGCGCTCACAAGTAAACAATTTCCCCGGAATATTCCGTCACCCTGCCGCCGTCCTCCAGCTCCATGACCAAGCCGCCGCAGGGATCGAGGCCGACAGCCTTCGCCCGGAACAGCGGCTCCTTCTGCACGTCAAAGCCGTACTCCACCCGGCGGCCTGCGGTGTCGCTTAACGACTGCCACGCATTGAGCAGCAGGGACTCCCGTCCATCCTCGCAGCTTTGGCCTTCGCGCAGGGCCAGTTCCTCGTCGTAATGCAGCAGACCGACGGCCCAGCTCAGTTCGGCCAGCAGCCGTCCTGCCAGCTCGGCCCGGTCAATGTCACCGCCCAGCAGCGCAGCCAGACTGACTGCGCTGGCTTGCAGCTCGGCGGGGAAATCTTGGTTGTTGGCGTTCAAGCCGATGCCGATGCAATGCCAGCGGTCTTTATTGGGCCGGAAAACGGTGGTGCAGAGCACGCCTGCGATTTTCCGCCCGTCCACCAGCACATCGTTGACCCATTTCAGGCGGGCATCAAGACCGTAGAGCCTGACCGTGCGGCAGCAGGCCAGCCCGGCGGCAAAGGGCAGCAGGCGGCTGAACTCCGGCACAAGGACATCCGGCCAGGCGGCGGTGAGCCAGATGCCGCCGGGCGGCGCGTGCCAATGGCGCTCAAAGCGGCCCAGCGATTGACTGAGGCTGTCAGCCAGCACGACCGCGCCTGCGGGCAGCGAGCCGCCTTTGGCCTCTGCCTCGGTCATGAGCTGCTGGAGATGGCTCATGCAGCGGTCAAGCTGGGCGTGATGCTCCAGCAGCAGGCCCAGCGGCGCGCCGTAGCGGCGGATTTTTTCCGCAGCCTCTGTGGAGAACGGCGAGCTGTTCAACGCGGCCAAATGGAGCCGCCGCTGCCGCAACACTTCATGTTCCTCCAACGTCATCCTGAAAAGCTGTGAACTCACCTGTGAAGCAGCAGTTTCAAGATCGCAGGCAGCGGCCACTTTCCGTCATTTGGCGGGGATGTGTCGCAGGCATCGCCGATGCTGTCGCCGTTTTCGTCAGCTTGGTTCGGGTTATAGACGAAGGGACAGTTGTCTACAGTGTCAGCAACGCCGTCATTGTCGTCATCAATATCAGCATTATCGCCCTTGCCGTCGCCGTCCGTGTCCTGCCATTCTGACGGATCTAAGGGAAATGCGTCTTTGCTGTCGGCAACGCCGTCGTTGTCATCGTCCAGATCAGCGTTGTTGCCGATGCCGTCTTGGTCGTTGTCAAGCCATTCGCCGGGGTCGTTGGGAAATGCGTCTTCATCGTCCGGCCTGCCGTCGCCGTCAGTGTCAGCAACGGTGGTGAATTTGAAGTTGTTCAGGCTGAACTCGGCGTTCTGTTCGCCCACGCTGTAGAGAGCGATGATCAGCTTTTTCTGGCCCGCTGCGGCGCGGACAGGAATCAGGCCGGAGGCGACGGTTTCGCCAGCGGTCAGGCCGTCGCCGCTCATCTTCCAAACCGGCACGCCGTCTAAGAAGATATAGACATAATCCCCGTCGCCGATTTTGGGGAAGCTGTAGTCAAAGCTGATGTAGCGGAGGAATTTTGGAACAGTGACGGTGAATTCGATGGAGGATTTGGGGATTTGCGGTTCTTCAGTTGCGGAAGCAAGCTGACTGTCTCTGGCTGGTGATGCGCTGGTGACAGGAGCTTCAATGCAGAGTGCGGAGAGCAAACTGCCGCTGGAATTTATAAGACCGCATCCGTGCTGTGTATTGCTGGATGGCGTGACGGTGCTATTGTTAGTTTTGTCTTTTTCTCCCCCATTAAATGGAGGAAAATTTATTGTGTCATGCAGCAGGATGCTTTCCCGCCAGCCGCCACGTTTTTCCGGGCATGGATTTAAGGTGAAATTAATAAGAGGGATACCAACAATAGATTTTGGTTTATTGCTCCATTGGCTATCAGGGCAAACTGTCTCCCCTTCAAAATTCTCCTCTTCATTTGGCTTCATTGTCCAGCGATACCATTGATGCACACCAGAATGATCGTTGTCAACGAACGCTTCATCAGGAAGAAGCGTGTGACCAACCTGAAATGGGCTTATCAGTGCATCATGATTGAAAACTTTCGGCCCTTTTATTTTTGAACCAACTCCGGCAGAAAAGATCTTATTAATTGCAGAGAACGCAGAATAATAGTTGTCAACATAAAGATTCAGTCCAGCACGGTCGAAAGGCAGCGTGTTGGCAAAAAAGTTTTCATCAAAGCCCCATTGCTCCTCTGATTCGTCATCATTCCAAAGAAACCCTGCAATCTTGCCGATATGGTTCGGATGGTCAAGAATAGTGACTTGCGCCTTGCTGACTTTGGTCGCCTTGGTCAAAAATTCCTTTGCCGCATAGGCATTAACTGCTGTGCCGAGCGAATGCCCGATGAAGTGAATTTTCTTGTCGTAGTTTGGCCCCAGCTTATTAACTAACTGATTTGCTAAATCTTTGGCTGCTGAATTGACATGCAGTTTTGCCCATTTATAAGACGTATCAAGCGGTATGCCTGCAAGATGCTCCTGACATGCCCCTTTCCAGAAAAATTGATAGATATTGACAGATGTTCCGGCTTTTTCCCGAATCAGATAACCAGCCTGAACTGGTTCTCTCTTTGAGCCGGTCCAAAACTCTTCAGGATCGCAGGGGAAATCTTGCAGGCCGTGGGTCAAAACAATTGTGTCAGCACTTGCCGGATTATTGTTGCTGTTTGGCAACAATGTCCGCAATTCTGTCCTCTGGCTGCCGGGAAGATCGGGAATATCCGTTGTTATAACAGATAATGCTTTGTTATTTTCTTGAGCAGGATCTATTACAGCGGCATCATGCGCCTCTGCTCTCATGGTGATGGAACTGAAACCTGCCTGCGCCTCGCCATACACACGGATGAGCACATATTTTCCAGCAAAAATTTTCGCTTTGAATTGTGCTGAAGGTTTGCTGACAGAGACTTTTTCGCAATTGGCACCTTCAGTCTCAGCACAAGTTGCCGAGCCGATAGCAAACCCTGCTGTAGAGGCGATATCAATTGTGACATCATGCGCATCATTTCTGCCAAGATTGTTAATATAAATATCGTATCTCAGAATATCTCCTATGTTATAAACGGCTTTGCTTTCAACAATAGTGACTTGCAGATCAGCATTTGTGTTTTGATCAGCCGCGACCTCAAACCAGCCGCTGCTGCCGAACAAAGAACCTCCATTCAGCGGAGAATATGAAGCAATCAGGCGGGTTCTGCCAGAGCGGGTGATGCTGATATTGCCTTGCCAGCGGCCATTCGCCAGCGTGACGGAAACCGGATTTACACCGCCGCCGTCATGAATGTTCAGCTTTACCGTGCCGTTGAAGGCGGAATCTTCCGCAATCAGCTCAAGCGGGAACGGCGTGTTTGCCGTCACGGTGTCCGGGATGCCGAAAAACTTAAACGCGCCGGAAGAAATGCTCTGCCTGCCACGCACGACCAGCACTTTTGGCTGCTTTTCCGTTTTGCCGGTGCTGCCGACCGCGCCGCTGTTGAAATCAACCGTGTAGGCATAGCTGGGACTGTCGGCAACGGTGGTGGAAGTCCAGAAGCTGCCGCCGGTCACTTTTGGGAAAACATTGCTGTCAATGGCGGGGTCGGCGTAGCGGTAATCCACGATGGATTGCAGCTCGTTGCGGTTCGGCAGCCGCCAGTCGCTTTGCCCGGCGAAGCTGAGTTTGGTCGCGGCGGCCAAAGCCTCCTGCCACGTCAGGGCATCAGCCGCGCCGTTGCTGTCCACGTCGAGCGGAACCTGCCGCCAGACAAGGCCAGTGCGGGAATCCGTGACTGTGCCGTTGCCGTTGTTGTAGAAAAAACTGGGCGGCGGCACCGGCGTGACTCCGCCGCGCACGGCCCGCACAACTAAGGACGTGTCGGTTTTGCCGGTGATGCCGACCGCGCCGCTGTTGAAATCAATTGTGTAGGCGGCGGACGGCGAGCTGGCAACGGTGGTGGAAGTCCAGAAGGTGCCGCTGGTGTTCGGGAAAACGTTGCTGTCAATGGCTGGGTCGGCGTAGCGGTAATCCACGATGGATTGCAGCTCGTTGCGGTTTGGCAGCCGCCAGTCGCTCTGCCCGGCGAGCGTGAGGCTGGCGCAGGCGGCAAGGCTCTCCTGCCAGCTTTTGGCGGCGGTGTCCGCTGTTTTCTGCCACGTCAGGCCGGTTTCGCTGTCGGTCACGCTGCCATTGCCGTTGTCATGGAAGGAGGCAAAGGCAGGTGCTGCAAAAAACAGCAGCAGACCAAGCAGGCAGAACGCGGCAGATTTCATGGCATCACCGGAGGGAAAGTGTCAGCGAGGCAGGAGGAAGAAATTATTTGCCGCCGCGAACGGCCCGGACAGCATACTGAGCCCATGTGGCATATATGTAACCATTATTATTATAATCAACGGAAAAATCTGGTCCAACATTCCATGCGTAAGTACCTATTTGAGTCGATGACCAATGATAATATTGTTTGGTTGGGGTGAAATATTTCCATTCAACATACGGGGGGAGGCCAGCATAAAATATGCTTAACAGTTCCTTGATAGTTGGAACGCGCCAGTCGTTAAATCCGCCAAAATTTTCCGTGTTAATTGACGATATAATATCTTCAGTATTTATATAGCTTTCATCACGTGCTGGATGGCATAACCCGTCAATTATTGAATTACTGTTACTCCAATATATCGTTGACTTACTATCACACCAATAATACATATTATCCGCATCATGCGGATTGGTATAATCTGGCGTATCATCCAGATTATTTTTCATCTCCCAAACCAGCCCCGTCACATTGTCCCGCACCATAATCCAGCTCGTGGCATCAGCAGGCAACGCCACGCCGCCCTGTCCCAGTTTGGTGTACGAGCGGGCCGTGCCTTGGTACTGCGCATCCTGCCCATAAAACGGGGAGTTTTCATCGGTCGGGCAGGGAATTTCTTTGGTGTTGTCGTAGCAAAGGGTCTGGGCGGTGTCCGGCCATTGCATGGCTTCAGCGCAGACTGGCAGCCCTGCCGCCAACAAACATGCAAAGCTGATCGCTTTTAATTTCAAGCAATTCATTCTATCTCCCTCAGTTTTGATCATCAACAAACACAAAGCGGCATAACGCAACAGCAGCCTTACACCATTCCGCAGGTTTTGGCAAGAAATAAAATCAGCAGGTGGTTGAGCGAAGCCGAAACCGCCGCCGCCTTCGGCTCCGCTCAGGCGACGGCTTTGCTTAGGCAGCGCGGCTGTCTGTCCGCAGCAGCTCGCGCACTTCATCCTCAGTCAATCCGACCAGCGCAGCAATGGCCGCCAGCTCCATGCCCATCTGCCGCGCTTGCAGCACGGTCTTGCGCTGCTGGGCCAACGCGCCTTTCTCCATGCCAAGCTCAATCCCTTCTTCCAGCCCTTCCTTTTTGAATATATCCTTGGCCTCCTCCCAAGCGGCCTCATCCTTGATCTCGGCCAGCACAGCCGGGTCAATCTTCTGCCGCCGCATCTCCTCAATCAGCCTGCGGAACATGTCCTCGCCGCCGCTGCTCTCCTCCATTTTTCCGTCCAAAGAATCGGCAATGAAATCAAGCCAGCGGCGCATGGCTGGCGGCGTGTCCGGCCCGGCCTGCGGCGGCGAGAGAAAGACGAGACGGTGCGGATATACGGAAATTTTGCTGCCGCGCTCGTCAACCGGGCTGAAATCGCTCACCGCGCAGCTGAAATTGACGCTGCCGTCACGCGGCACGCTGGTCAGCACGACGATGGTGAACACCGTGCGCTCGAAACGGTACGAGGAGAAGCTGCGCACCTGCTCGGCCATGCTGATCAGGTGGTAGTAAAGAAAGCGGTCGAAAAAATCCTGCTCCTTGACATGCTGGATCTCGACAATGACGCGCCGCTCCCTGTCCTCGGCAAAAAGGTCGTAGCGGCTGCGGACAAAGCCGATCTGCTCCGGGTACTCGTACTCGGTGTGCACTTTGTCGAAGTGCAGCTCCATGCCGAGCACGTCTTGGGCAAAACGGCTGAACACGTCCGGCTGACTGAAAATCCGCTTGAACGCGGCTCCATATTTCAGCGGCACGACCTCAATCATGGCAAGCGCTCCTTTGAAATTTTGCAAGCTGCTCTCAGCCTGCTTCTGCTGCCGGAGATGGCAGTTAATCCCACTCCGCCTTCACGCGGGTGATCACCTTCTGCACTGTCGGAAACTTTTCCTCCGGGCAGATGCCGATCAGCGGCGCGCCCTGATTGACGCTCTCGCCGGGATTGAAATAGACAGAGTGAATCAGTCCCTCTTCGCCGCTGTAATAAACTGGGGTGTCGCGCTTCATCAGCGACATGGTGATGATCTCGTCGCCGGGCTTGATGAAGATCGAACGCGCTCCTTTCTGGTCAATCCGGTTCTGGATGTCTAAGGAGAAATAATAACGCGCCCGCTCCGGCGCACGGAAGATGAACAGCACCTCCTGAAGGATGGCTTCGATGACCTCTTTCTTTTTCAGCGGATGGCGGATGGTCAGCAGCTTCTCGCCCGCCTCGACAAAATGGCCGTCCAGCTCTTGGCGGACAGAGGCCACAGTGCCGACAGTCTTGGCGCTGATCACCTTGGTGTTGCGCTCGCGCTCGATTTGATACAGCGGCGTGCCCGGCTTGTGCAGCCATTCGCCGGAAACACCCTCCACCGGGCTGCCTTCCTTGGCGAGGAAACGCACCGTGCCGGTGTGCACAGCGCAGACATCAATATAATGATAGGGATCCGAACGGTAGCGGCTGATGATCTCGTCAAAATGAATTTCCTGCTGGGCGGCGGACATGGCGTTCAGGCTCTGGCTTGAGATTTGCGAGAAAAAACCGGCGGACGCAGCAGCGAACGCCGGTGTTCTGGAGCTGATATTGTACCCTCCGGCAGAAGAGAGGGCAAGGCTGTTTGCGGCTCAGGGAGTCATGCAGGCGGCGTTGAGCAGGCCGCAGCAGAGGGAAATCAGGCCGAGGAACATGCCCTGCGCCGTCTTGCCGTCCTGGATGTCCTCCTCCAAACCCCGGATCAGCTTTTTGGCGATGACATAGGCGCCGATCTGAATGCCCAGCGCGATCAGGCCCCAGATGCTGAGATCAACGACATTGACGCTGTGCTTGATCACCGCTGCAAGCGCGAGGACAAAGCCGGTCACAGCACCGCCCAAACTGAGAGCGGCGGCAGTGTTCCCTTCTTGGATCAGCTCAAATTCTTTGTACGGCGTGATCTGAATATAGACAGCGATGAAGGCGGCGGTCAGGATCAGCGCAATGATAAAATAGAGAATAAAAGAGGGCAAGGTGCTGAGTGAGGCGAAAAGCATGGCGTTGTGCTCCTACGGAATGAAGTAATGAGGAATGAAGCGGCTCAGGTTCGAGGTGATGAGGCTGCTGTCTTCACGGATGCCGATGCCTGCCGACTCGTCGCCGACAATCCATGCGCCGATCACGGGAAAGTTGCCTGCGCCGAACATCGGCAGAGGAGAATATTCCTGATATATATAACCTTCTCCGCCGTATCCCTCGTCTTTGCTCATCAAAGGCTGAGCTTTCTCAATGATGATGTTGGCTCCTTCGCGGGAGAGCAGCGGCTTCTTCACATATTCGCGCCGGAAATTGTCGGCGTTGAAATACGCGGGCAGCAGATTGGGATGATGCGGGAACAGCTCCCAGAGCACCGGCAGGATGCCCTTGTTGCTCAACAGCATTTTCCAAGCCGGTTCAATCATCCGCACTTTGTTCAAAGCCAGCTGGCGGCCAAAGTCCTCCTGCACCAGCCATTCCCAAGGGTAGAGCTTGAACAGGGCCGCCATTTCTTCGCCGTCCAGATCGGCGAACAGCTGCCGGTCCTCGTCCCAGCCAATATCCTCGGTGAAAATGAAGACTGTGTCAAGCCCGGCCTGCGCCGCCGTGTCGCGCATGTACTCAACCGTGCAGAGATCCTCCTCGTTCTCCTTGATGCAGCTGAGATAGAGCGGCCCCTTGATCCATCCGTCAGCGGCAATCTGCCGCCAGCGTTCAATCAGCTTGTCGTGGAGCGAGTTGAACTGATCCATGTCCGGCTTGACTTCCTCCAGCCAGAACCATTGCGCCGCGCCGCATTCAATCAGCGAGGTGGGCGTGTCGGCATTGTATTCCAGCAGCTTGGGCGGATATCTGCCGTCATAGCTGAAATCAAAGCGGCCATAGAGACTTGGCTCATCACGGTTCCATGAATCAACAATCAGGTTTCTGGCATGTTCTGGAATGGCCAGCCGGTCGAACCAGTCCCGCTCGATGATTGCTCCGGCAGCCTCAATGCACATTTCATGCAGCTCGGCGGTGACGCTTTCCAGCATGTCGATTTCTTCCGCCGTGAAGGAGTAGCAGACCGACTCGTCCCAGTATCTGCCGTCCATGCTGTGGTAGGTGAAACCGATTTCCTCCAGCTTGCGCTGCCAGCCCGGACGGGGAACAGAATGCTCGCGCTCCATCCTCAGCCTCCTGAGCTTCTGAAGGAGGAGCCGAAGCCGCCGCGCCGGACGCTGGACGCGCTGCTGCTGCCAGTGCGCGGGCGGGCGCTGCTTTTTTTCACCGCGCTGTAATGACGGCTGTGATGGATGCCGGAATGGCTGCGGTCATCGTCATCATCTGGCTCGCAAGCCGCCTCGCCCCACTCCCGCACGCAGGCCTCGCGGCTGGTGTAGGTATAGCGCGTCGAATCGTCGCAGCCAGCGGTCAGCACGCCTGCCGCGCCGATCAGCAGCAGATGGATGCCGCTGGAACGTTTTCTTTTCATGGCTCTCCTGTTGGTGAAAAGTCACTGCAAACAAGAAAGGGCGGCCACATGGAGCCGCCCCTGCAACGACATCTTCAATCCCTTCTTCATGCAAGGTGGTTGAGCGAAGCCGAAACCGCCGCCGCCTTCGGCTCCGCTCAGGCAGCGGCTGCTTCTTCATTAGGTCAGCGCATCTATGTCCATGCAGATGTTGAATCCGGCCTGCTCAAAGTGACGGTCAGCGGCAGGGGCGGTTCGCGAACCGCCCCTGCAGGACAGTCTCAATCCCTTCTTCGTCAGGGCAAGGCTTTCGAGGTAGGGACACGGCATGCCGTGTCCCTACAGACTACAGACAAACAATGTCCCAATTCCTTCTTCATCAGGGCAGGCAGATCATGAAGACACGTTTACCGGCAGGAGCGGCGATGTTTTCTGTCAGAGGATGAAGCCGGTGCTTTTAGCAGTGGCCAGCCTTGCTCTGTGTGGACTTTTTCAGATGCCCTGAGATCGTCAATAATCCGCTCAATGTCAAAGCCGCAGTCCGCAGCGTGCCGCAGCCGGACGGCATGAATCTCTTCTACAATCTCGTCATGGCTCAAGTGTGCCATCGTTTTCTCCAAGCAGGCTCTCTGGCGAGCAGATAAATGGAACAGCAAGATCGAATTCATCAAGGAGACTGGCAATCCGATGCTGCATGGATGGATTGGCGATGTGTTTGAAATTCCATGTCAGGATGAAGTCAATGCCGTGCGCTGCTGCAATCGCAATATGCAGCGCATCCTCCGCAACTTGGGGCGGAACCAGCGACCGCTGCACAAGGGCATTGGCGATCTGCCGGACTTGCTCATTGATTTCAAGACGAGGAATTCCAGCTACAGCGTCAAGCCGACGTTGTGCCGCCTCCGCATCTCCAGCCGCGCACTCGCGCAGCACCAGCTCGGAAATCCTGAGCTGATAGAACATCCGTCTGCATTCCCACCAATCTTTGGTCAGCTCCTGATGGGCCGCGCCAACAATCGTCCGGCTGGGCCGGGCCGTGAGGCAGCTAATCAGCGATGTTTCAAGATAAACGGTTTGCATGACTCATCTGTACATCACTGAATGCAGAATATCTAAGTCTCAATCCCTTCTTCGTCAGGGCAAGGCTTTCGAGGTAGGGACACGGCATGCCGTGTCCCTACAGACTACAGACAAACAAAGTCTCAATCCCTTCTTCATCAGGGCATGACTTCCGAGAGGGCAGGCATTAGGCCGTACTAGGCTTGCGTTTTCAAAAAAGTCTCAATCCCTTCTTCATCAGGGCATGACTTCCGAGCGACCTAAAAGTCGTCTACAAAACCCGTTCCAGTTTGTCTCAATCCCTTCTTCATCAGGGCATGACTTCCGAGATATGTGTGTCTTAAGCGACCACATTGCTATGTTGATCAGTCTCAATCCTTTCTTCATCAGGGCATGACTTCCGAGGGAAGAAATCTTATCGCTTTTTAGATGCTATTCTCAAAGGGTCTCAATCCCTTCTTCATCAGGGCATGACTTCCGAGCATCGTCTATGTTTATCTACTTCATCTGCAGATATAGAAGGTCTCAATCCCTTCTTCATCAGGGCATGACTTCCGAGTGCCCTCATTGCCCTCACTGCCCTCTCTGCATTTGCGGAGTCTCAATCCCTTCTTCATCAGGGCATGACTTCCGAGTAACAACCATTCCATGGCTGTTGATGTCCTCTTAGACGGAAAGTCTCAATCCCTTCTTCATCAGGGCATGACTTCCGAGGCATTATTATTGCTGGCTGGTTGCATTGTCAGTTCATTGCCGTCTCAATCCCTTCTTCATCAGGGCATGACTTCCGAGCCAAATATAAATCAGACTTGTATCAACTGTCCCACACAACGTCTCAATCCCTTCTTCATCAGGGCATGACTTCCGAGCCAAATATAAATCAGACTTGTATCAACTGTCCCACACAACGTCTCAATCCCTTCTTCATCAGGGCATGACTTCCGAGCGATGGATTCGTATGTTCAATTTATACTCTGCAAAAAAGTCTCAATCCCTTCTTCATCAGGGCATGACTTCCGAGCTTTAACAGCTTGGTTTCCTATTTGGACAGTTCTGTGTCTCAATCCCTTCTTCATCAGGGTATGACTTCCGAGCTGTGCATGATGATGCAAAAGCGGCAGCGGTGATGATTCTCAATCCCTTCTTCATCAGGGCATGACTTCCGAGGTATGCAGTATCTTCATCGGTTTCCTCAGTGCTTTTTTTTGTCTCAATCCCTTCTTCATCAGGGCATGACTTCCGAGCTACATGAAGCTGGAGTGCGTCAAAAAGGAGGTCTCAATCCCTTCTTCATCAGGGCATGACTTCCGAGTTGGCTTTATTGGGCTGCATGTGCCAGCGGGAATCAATCATCGTCTCAATCCCTTCTTCATCAGGGCATGACTTCCGAGCTTGCTAATTGTGGAGAGATTACTGCTACAAATAGTCCTGTCTCAATCCCTTCTTCATCAGGGCATGACTTCCGAGTGCAAGATGAACCAGTCTTTATATTTTGCCACTATTCCAGTCTCAATCCCTTCTTCATCAGGGCATGACTTCCGAGTGATTTATCAAACTGGCATATGCACTGCCGATCAAGTCTCAATCCCTTCTTCATCAGGGCATGACTTCCGAGGGCACCCTTTTTTTCGCCAATGAAATCAACAGGCTTGATGCCCATTTTCCGTTATCCCTCTTATTGAGAGACATTCTCACCTTTTTTTACCTCCTTTCCGCCTGCTGGCCGCATATTTATTCCGACAAATCAAGATGTTATCCGGTTCCCGTTATCCACCTCCTTTTTCAGGCCGTTTGAAAAAATACAGAACATAATGATTTTACAGCATAATACAAAAAACAGTCTA